>NZ_JAWXXJ010000011.1:0-116802 GCF_034335085.1 Acutalibacter caecimuris
TCCTTCTTCTCAAAAGATGGCGCGGTATTGCTACGCGCTACGCCAAAAACGCCTCTTCCTTCGCCGCCGCTGTCCAGATCCGTTGTATTGCTATTTGGCTCCTTGTTTATTGACGACGCCATCTATTGGAGCTATAGCTGCTTTTCCCCTGTCTGCAAATAAGCACAAACAGCCGCATAAAAGTCCGCAGCACCCAGTAACTGCTCTTTAGCATCCTCGGCAGATACCAGGAAGAAATCTTCATAATCGCTTTGGTTGCGAATCAAAGATGCTTGTCCGACAATGCTGGATAGATCTTTCGAGAATATGCCGGGTTTAATATATTTTCCTTGAAATGGGAAATCACACCGGAATGTTTCTTATAATCAACGCCTTCCAACGCAAGAACAGCCCTCATACTATGGAATATCGTGTAATAGGAGCGATTAACGCAGTCTTTGTACCGGGCATTTTCGTAAAGGAGTTGGGCAGTTTTCAGGGTCTCTTTAGCCGCCTCAATTCTATAGTTGGAAAGCTCTCGCCATTTGGTATCAGGCATATAACTGCACCCCTTCGTTGTGGATGTTCCAATAATATGGCAGCACATTTTGATAATTCTGAAAATCTGTAAAAGGAATAGCGGTAGGCGAAACGGTGATCCCATAGGTTAGGCTCAGTTCAGAAGAAATCTCGCCCAATCGTGCAAAGGCTTTATGGAGTGTTTCCCGGGAACAGTCCACAAGTGCGGCGACATCCACATCAGATTCTTCGTCAGGGTTTCCCCGAGCGTAGGAACCGTATAAAATGACCTGCCGAAGAGAATCGCCAAATAACCTGCGATACTCTGAAACCAAATCGGTGGTTAGTCCATTTAACTGCTCAGCAGTACACATACACGTTCCCTCCTCGACTTTTGTTAAATTTAGTATACCATAGATTATGAAAATACACAAGTGGGTTATTTGCAGGGCCTAAATGTCATCAACTCTACCCTCAGTTGAGTTTTCTCCCTCAAGCACTACAATCTCGTTATTGTGAAATCGCCTCCTCTCGACTATAATATTACCATACTGCCGAAAGGAGGTACCAACCATGCTCGACAGCCAAAAAATATCCGCCTTCCTTGCTCTAAAGCGTAAGGAACTCGGTATGACCCAAGTGGAGATAGCGGACAAGCTGAAGGTTTCCTACCAGGCTGTGTCCAAGTGGGAGAACGGCGCCGTCCCCAGTGTGGAGGTGTTGGTAGAGCTGGCCCGGATACTGAATGTTTCCGTGGACACCCTGCTCAACGGCGGGGACAGGATAACCTATGACCAGACCGAGGTTGACCTGGTACACTTCGCAGATTTAAGGCAGAAGATAGCCGCCCAACTGACCATAGGCGACCAGCGCGTCCTTAACAAGCCCGCCATGCCTACTGTACTCTATGATTTCCAGTTCCCCGATATAGAATCTCCGGTGCTGGTCATGAGTCCCGGATGGTACGGCTCAAAATGTAAGCTGGCCGCCCGGTATGGATATGGCGAATCTGCGGGCCACGACATTGTAAACGATTTGGTAAGCAATGTCCTTTCTATGGGCGCAAGGCCGCTGGCTGTTACCGACTGCATCGCCATGGGCGAGGATAACGAGGATGTCCTGCTGTCCATTGTCAAGGGAATTTCGGACGCCTGCAAGGAAAACGGGTGCTCCTTTATCGGCGGCAGCACCCGTATCCACTCGTTCACGGTGCAGAAGGGGGCTTATGAAATTTGTGCCAATGTTGTGGGCGTTGCGCCAAAAGGGGGCCTTCTGGATGGGAGCGCGATCCGCAAGGGCGACGTGATACTGGCCGTGGCTTCCAATGGCCCGCACACCACGGGCTACACGTTGCTGGGCATACTCTTGGAGAAAATGCCGCTTATAAAGAAAGAGATGGTGGCCGGGGAGACTTTCCTGGAGCAGATCATGAAGCCCCACGCCTCCTATTACAAAGCCCTATCTCCTCTGCTGGGAAGGGAAGATGTGCACGGCATGACCCACATCATCTGCCACTATGGCCTGGAGAGCCATATGGACGAGATAATCCCAGAGGGCCTGTGCGCAGAGATTGATTTGAGCAAGGTGCGTCTCTTGCCAATATTCCGCCACATCAAAAAAATGGGGAATATTTCTGAATCGGATATGCTCTCCTCCTATAACTGTGGGATGGGGATGTGGCTGGTTGTGGCAGAGGAAAGCGCTGGAGAGATTGCAAAAATCGTGGGCAGATATTATGACTGCTATGAAGTCGGCAGAATCATAACAGAAAGTCCGAAATCGGGAAATGTGATTTACAAGGGAGAAATAAGCTGGTATAATTAAAAAATCAACCCAAAATGAGGAGGGGTGCAAATGAGAAAATATTGGCTCGTATTCAAAAAGTCCCTGAAGTCAGAGCTTACCTACCGCGCGGCAGCCCTATGGGGAATTGTCGGCGCGGGGCTCAGCTTTCTGATTCAGATATTTCTATGGCAGGCGCTTTTAAGCTCTGGGGTGCGCAATGATATCAGTTTCCCGGATATGCTGCTGTATGTGCTTATCAACTCCCTTGTGCTACAGTTGACCCGCGCCAATGTGGCAGGAGTGATAGAAACCGCCATGATAGACGGTACCATTTCCATGGAACTGCTGCGGCCTATCTCCTACAAGGGATATATGCTGGCCCATACCCTTGGCAAGAACATCTACGGAGCGTTGACCGCGACTCTGCCAATCTTGCTCCTGAGCCTGTTCTTCCTCTCCGGGGCGGTGCTGCCGGATCTGGTACATATCCCGCTGTTTCTCCTGTCCGCGTTGCTGGGAATTGCTTTGAAGTTTGAAGTGACATATCTGGCCGGGCTGACAGCGTTTTGGCTGCAACGCTGCTGGTTTATCCGCTTTTACCTGACCGGGTTGAGCAGCATATTCGGCGGTACGATGGTACCTATCTGGTTCTACCCGGAATTTTTGAAAACTCTGAGCTATTGGCTGCCCTTCCGCTATGTGACCTTTGAACCCATCAACATCTTCCTGATGAAGACTTCGGTAGAACAGGCGTGGGTTTCTATTCTGGCGGCGTTGCTGTGGCTGATAGGGCTAAGTATAGTGGACAAGCTGGTTTGGCGGGCGGCAACGAAGAAACTGACCGTCAACGGCGGCTGAGAGGAGGGGAAACATGAGAGATTTCCGGCGGCTGTTCAGCAGCTTTTTCAAGGTGGCCCTGCGTAGGGAGATGGCCTACCGGGGCACGTTTATAGCCGGTATCATAGGCCAGTGGATCAGCTATGGGGCGACATTTCTGGGCATATACATTATGGTTTCCAGCTTTGATATTTTGGGCGGCTGGAACGGCTCCGAGGTGCTGATGCTCTATGGGCTGTCGGTCATGTCCTACGCAATCGGAGCATCGTTCTTTTATAATTTTTCTAATGGACTTGCAGGGCGCATCCGTTCCGGAGAGTTCGATGCATCACTGACAAAGCCCATCCACCCATTTCTGCACGAAGTGTTTTCGGCAGGGTACAATGTGGGTTATATCAGTCATTTTACCGTTTCACTGGTCATCATGGTGATCGCGCTTTCCCATACAGACTTTATCCCTACTGTGCCAAGCCTGCTGTTTTTGCTTTCGGCAGTGCTAGGCGCGTCACTGGTGCAGGCGGCGGCACTGATCGCCTCCTCCACCATGAGCTTTTTTACGGTGGGGAACAACCCTATTGCAGATTTTCTGCTGTGGGATGTGAAAGAGTTCACCAACTACCCCATTACGGTTTTCCCCAAAGGGATACAGTTTGTGCTTACCTTTATTTTGCCCTTTGCGTTTATGAATTTCTACCCGGCCGCTGCTCTGCTGGGAAAATCTATCCCAGAGGGATACCCGGCTATACTTCCATACCTCAGCCCTCTAGTGGGAGCGCTTGTATTTGCGCTGAGCATTTTGCTGTGGAATTGGGGACTAAAACACTATAAGAGCACAGGCTCTTGAGAGCGAGCCATAAGGAGGCCAATATGAGCTTTATTGAAGTAACAGACTTATGTAAGGATTACCGCATCGCCAAGCAGGAAAAGGGAATCGCGGGGGCGGTCAAGTCTCTGTTCCACCGGGAATACACCGTCAAAAAGGCGGTAAAAGATGTATCTTTCTCCCTGGAAAAGGGCGAGGTCGTGGGCTATATTGGCCCTAACGGCGCGGGCAAATCCACCACCATCAAGATGCTCTCCGGGGTGTTGCTGCCCACCAGCGGCGTGGCAAAAATAGGGGATATCATCCCTTATGAGAACCGCAAGGAGAACGCCAAGCGTATTGGTGTGGTGTTCGGCCAGCGTTCCCAGCTCTATTGGGATTTGCCCATATCCGACACGTTCGATTTGTATGAGAGCCTATACTCCGTGCCACGGGAGCGGTTTCGCCAAAACTGCCAGTTCTACACAGAGCTGCTGGATATGAAAGACTTCCTGCACCAGCCGGTACGCCAGCTAAGCCTGGGCCAAAAGATGAAAGCCAACATTGCAATCGCCTTGCTTCACGACCCGGAGGTGCTGTACCTGGACGAGCCCACCATCGGCCTGGACGTGACCAGCAAGAAGGTGCTGCGGGACGCATTGAAAAATATCAACGCCCAGCGAAACACGACCATTATTCTGACCACGCACGATATGGACGATATCGAGGCGGTGTGTCAGCGGCTTATTATGATTGACCAAGGGAAAAAGCTGTTTGATGGTACGCTTGAGGATTTCCGCACCAAATATAACGATGGGTTTACTGTTAAATTGGAGTTTGATACTGTACCGCCGTCCTGGCAAGAGAGCAGCAAATACGAGCTTTTGGAGCGGGACGAGCGCCATTGGCTTATCAAATCCAAGACAGAAATGACCGCCAAGGCTGCTATGATCGACTTGATTGGGATATACGACCCTGTGAACCTTTATGTGCAGGAGGAGAGGATCGAGGATATTGTACGAAGGGCGTACGCGATGGATGAGGTGGTATAAATAGTGCTGTGGCCCCACCTACATGAGGAGCGTGTCAGGTGCTTTAGAGCAACAGTCGGAGAAGTTGAGGGGCACTGGCAAAGAACGCCATGTGAAAGCCGTGTTTGTCGAGTGGAATAATGTGGCCGCAGTAGAGCCTATAATCCTGCACAAATAGCACAGATTCTCAGTCGTCCGATTTTCAAGCAGGAGAAAGAGTAGGGGTCGTGGAGCGTCCCCTACTCGGTTCACAACGCCCGGCAACGCCGGTCGTTTCAAGGGATTACGGGATTCTTAGTGCAGAATCACAATAGGGGTCATGAATCAAAATTTGCGGAAAAAGTGGGGTTGCAACACGAAAAAATGGCGGTTTTGCGCCAGATTTTTAGGGGTCAAAAAAGGTGTTGCGGAGGGTTTGCGACTGCTTTCCGTTTTCAAGAAAGCAAGAGAGTTGTTAGCTCAAAAATTGCGCCGCATAAACAAAGAAAGAGCTTTTCAGCAGAGTAGAAAACGTAAGAAAAATGTCAGTGGACTTTCTCAGCAAGGTGTGGTATTGTGGTGTGCTGAGAAAGGAGAGCTGACAGATGGATCAGAAGAAGTTGTTGACTAACGGAAAAGCCTTTAAGCGCACAGATGACCGTTGGGGCGGTACAGTCTGGTACATGGACGAGAAAGGAGAACGTAAGCGTAAATCGTTCTCCGGTACTACCAAGGCAGAAGTCACCAAGAAGATGACCGACTACGTTGCGGCCTTTAACGATGTCTTGCAGGAGTCCGATGAATCCCGCAAAACGCTCAAGGAGAGCATGACCCACTGGCTACAGGTTTTTAAGTTTCCCTCAGTGGAGCGCACTACCTACGACCGCTGCGAATGTACGGTGGAGCACCAGATTTTTCCTCTGCTTGGTGAGAAAGTAGTAGGTGACATCACCGCCGCCGACCTTAAGGAAGTGCTGAACCACTGGATGAGTGAGGGTTATGCCTACACCACGGTGAAAAAAGTGTACATCGTCCTCAACGAGTATTTTCGATACCTGGCCCAGCAGGAAATCCTGCAAAAGAACCCCATGAACAGCGTCCCTATGATAAAGAAGTCCAACTTCATGGCTGCGCAGAACAAAGAAGACCTGCCCACACAGGAAACGGTCACAGTGTTCACGCCAGAGGAAATAGAGAAATTCAAGGCTGAGGCGTTCAGTAAATTCAGTAACGGCAAGCCGAAATACCAGCAGCCGGCGGCTTATATTCTCATGCTAAATACCGGACTCCGCACCGGTGAACTGCTTGGCCTGCTCAACAGCGACATCAATTTAGAGGGTAGATATCTTGAAGTGCGCCAGAACGTCAAAGAAGTGTGCAGGCGAGAGGGGACAGACTACGTCCCCGGCAGAGAGGTCAAAGTCGGCAAGACAAAAACGGCCACCAGCAAACGCCGCGTGCCCCTGAATCAGGCCGCAGAGCAGGCAGTAAGGGAGTTACGCCAGGAGCGCGACTTCGGCCCCACAGCGCCCCTCGTGAGCGACGAGAGGGGCGACTACACCAGGCCAGTGAACTTCCGCAAGAGGTACTACAGAATCCTCAAGGCAGCGGGGATAGAGCAGAAGGGATTACACAGTTTAAGACATCATTTTGCCACTCAACTGATAAATGGTGTGAAACAGCCCGACGGCACCATCAAAGCACTCTCGCCCCGGCAGGTGGCCGACCTCCTAGGCCACAGCACCTCGCAGATAACTGAGATGTACTATGTCAAAAAAGATACAACCCGTCTGCAGGGAATCACGGACGGGTTCAATTTCTAGCCAGAGCAAGCCAACACAGGGGAGAGCACCCCGAAATTTTGATGATTTATTGATGCTGTGCCAGACGGAAAAGTTAGAAACGGATGCGAACAGATACGAAAAAACGGCAAAATACACGCCCAGGGGAGCGGCAATCCAGACCGCATACCACCACCCCAAAACACAAGAAAAGCCCGGAATTCCAAGGAATTCCGGGCCAAGTCTGTGGCAGGGGCAGAAGGATTCGAATATTCAAAAGTGTTACCTAGTTGTGTTATATAATACCCAACTATACCATATTTTGTAGTGAAAAACGTCCTTATTTACCGTCTTTTACCTCGTAGTACCACCTAATACCTCCCGCTTAAGGGAAAAAATAAGGGAAACTTTTTGAAACCTTCGGTACAGCAGATACTCCGTTTTATACGGTAGAAATGTTCATGTCCTTTTAAGTATTCAATTTTCGTATAACAAATTTGGTAATGCTATCGATTAGTGAGAAATATTGCTTGTGAAAGATAGAAACTGGAGCCTCAACTATTTGATGGGCAGAGGAATATGTCTTCATAATTTTATTCATGGAATACTTGAGTTATATATATTGCTTGAGCACAAGTCTTTTCAGGAATAACAGAACATTCCCATACACTATTACTTCCATCAATTGTATTAAAATCACCAATATTCTCAGTTTTACACTTTCTACCATCATATGGATAAAAAAACAAAGAAAAGCTAGAAGGATTTATCTTTTCCTGGACTTCTTTGTAGTCACATTGAATATATAATTGATCAATAGTTTTTGCAAAGAAGAATGGACAAGTAAGGAATGCCCCATTTGTTTTTGTCTGGTAGACTTCTTTCATGGTAAATTCAATTGAAAGTTTTTTCATACCCTTTTGTGGGGGAATAGTACACTGTAGAAAACCTTTGAAACCGGAATGATTGTTTACCCGACAGGATGTGACTTTCTTATTAAAAGATTTATCATTAACGATGTAAGTTATAGTATGAGTTTCTTTCCCTCTAGGTTGAGAAATAAGAAAATTGATTGAGTTGGAATTACTTAAGCTTTTAAGTTCAAATGTCCAATTACACTGCAAGTCAAATGGGCCATCAGACATATGATTCCGCTTGACTGTGTATTTGTATGTTGCGCGCTTTATATGCAAATTCCCAGATTGAAACGTTTTATTATCAGATTTATTATGGTGCTTAGAAGATTCATAAATTAAGAGCAATTGTATTGCTTGTGATCTTTTTTCATCCGAGAGTAATTGCAGAACTTGTGACTTATTGGTCGTTGCATAAAGATAGTATACCAGAATAAGCAGACATAGAATTCCGATAACAGCAGTGACAACAGCAAATAGTGTACGACCAACGAAAACTGGCGTGAGGGCGCATATGATTGAAAAAAGAGTTGCCAGATATGCTAAGAAATTGCTCAAATTTTCCTTTATAAAATTGACGCATTTTTTCATTTTAATTTCCTCACTTATCATTTTAATACTTCAAGTGTGGCTGTGCCTTATCGGTAATCAACTTTACACAGTCAATCATAGGATGCACTTTTAATTACCTAATTGATTCATTATCCGTAATCATATAGAATATATAGATAGAACTCGTCCGGATTCTAACTTGGATTAAAAGGAGTTCGGGTATGATTATCAATAATGAATCAACCTGCCCCAAGTGCGGCGGGAGATTGAAATATTACGACAAAGTTCCCAGGATTGCACGGACGAAAGGTAGACACACAAAGTGGGTAACGATTCGGCGAATGCGATGTGCCAAGTGCGGTATGCTGCATAGAGAATTACCGGGGTATGTTTATCCATACAAACAGTATGAGTCGGAGCTTATTTCAGGCGTTCTGGATGGAACGATTACTCCCGACACTCTCGGATATGAAGACTATCCGTGCCAGGCGACTATGCTGAATTGGCTGGCGCATAAATCCCAGTTCCTCTTATGAATACATATTTGGAGGTTATACTATGGCTGGGAGAAACAACGAAACTGACAAAGAGATGGCAAGGCTACTGGAGCAATTTGCAAAGGAGTATCATGAAATCATGTATCGCGAGGCGTGTAAGACAATGATATTCTGTACATGCGCTATGGTCTTACTAACCTTTGGCTTTGACGGCGTTCGACAGGCAGTTAGAGAACGGAACTTCAGAAGAATGTATCAGATTAAGAAGTAAAGGAGAGGGGCCAGCACGGCCTCTTTTCTTTATTCAAAATCTGTTTTGTCATCATCGGTTTCCTCGAAGTGTTCTATCAGCTTATCTTCAGTTTGTTGAGCTTCGATATCCGTGATGGTATGTTTCTGCTTATACTCTTCAAATAAATTGTAAGCACCTTTTACCGCAAGTGGAATAAGTATAGCCAGTGCAGGAATGATACCACTCACCCATCTTTTGTTTACAGCGTTTGTTGTGAGCTGTCTCTCATGCAGCCTGATTTTTCGTATGTATTGCTGAGGACCACCATTCTGACTTGCTAAATGGGATAAATCACTATAAGGCCAACCCAAATTTGTCACCTCTTTCGCATTTAATGCAGATGCTTTTATGAAACAAATTTTGAAAGGAGTTTTTTGATAATGCTAAATAAAGTTAAGGGGAAAGTTGAAAAACATAAAAAGATAGTTAAAGCGTGTGCGTTGACGGTTGGCGTTTGCACGATACCGTATGTATCGTTCAGACTTGGCGCTCAACATGGCATTAACGTGTTCGAACGATGGCTTTTTCAATCCGATCCGGACTTGCACGAACAGGTCGATACTCTATTCAAGAAATGTTTATAGGAGCGATGAGAGCTTACGAAACGTAGACTCTTATAGTATACCATATTGTTACAAATTTATCAAGAGGGATTGTACTCCGCGAAATTCGCAAAGTCTACTGTGAAGAGAGGGTTGCCCATTGACGCTCTCTATTACTTTTTCACCGACTTCTTTTTTACTTTAGGCTCCGTCTAACCTAGAATAGAAATCGGAGGGAAACTTAAGCCGAAAGGAGCAAAAACACAATGAGTAAGAATCTGAGGCATCCGGAGCTATCGGAGAAAAATCCATACTGGATTGAGAGGCACCGCTACTACGAGCTTAAGCATTTCTGCTTGCAGTACCCTCCCTGGAAGAAGGAGTACGACATAATAGATGGGGCCAGCAAGCGCGGAGATGACCTGGGGACAGTCATTCAAATCAGCGGATATGGCGACCCCACCGCAAAAGCGGCCGAGGCAACGATCTATCTTTCGACTAGGATGGACATGGTTAAGAAAGCCGCTGCTGATTCGGACGAACTACTTGCAAAGTATCTTGTCATAGGAATTACGGAGGGATGGTCCTACGATGTACTTAAAGCTAGGTTAGAAATTCCATGCGGTAAGGATACGTATTATGACCGGTATGCCCGCTTGCGCGGCTGGGTAGGGGCGCTGCCCCTAAGACCCTGTTTTTAGAGCCGCAGAAAGGAGATGTTCATATCAATACCAGAAGAACGAAAAAGCTCAGTCTTCGGCTGAACGAGAAAGAGCACAAGAGGATTACGCGCCGAGCGAAATCTTGCGGGCTTACAAAGTCAGCTTACGTTCGCCAGCTTATCGTTGGATATGAGCCGAGAGAATCACCGCCTGCTGATTACTTAGCTATGGCCCGCGAGTTGAAAGAGATTGGTAATAATCTGAATCAGCTTGCTTTTGTGGCTAACGCCACCGGGCTGATTGATGAGGTCGCTTACTACGAGAATGTGATCCACCTGCGGGATAGCCTACGGCGCATTGAGCAAACAGTAACCTGTACAAGCTATGATAGTTAGAAATGCAAATTTTCCCTTCCTCTTGCTGCTAATGTCATAATCGCATTATAAGCTACATTTTTCGAGCGCTGTTGCCGATATTATAAAAAACAAGAAAAAAGTCTTGCTCATGACGTAACGTAATGAGTTATACTATTCGCAGGAGGTCGTTTAAGCGTGGAAAAATATAGATCTGTCCCACAGGGATATTTGACGGTGGGCGAGGTTGCAAAAAAGATGGATGTTACAGTCCGAACATTGCAGCATTACGATAAAGAAGGGTTACTCTCGCCGTCAGCCGTGAGTGATGGAGGCCGCAGACTTTATACTGACAAAGATATTGTCAAACTGCACCAGATACTGTCCTTGAAACATTTAGGGTTTTCCTTGAATGACATCAGAGACAGACTGATTCCACTAGACGATCCAGCGGATGTGGCACAAATTCTTTCAGAGCAAGCAGCTACAATACGCAATGGCAAATGTCAAGTAATTTATGCGAAAAAACTATAAAATATTTTACGCGGCGAGCCCGACGGCCTCGGAGAACACGCTCGCGGCGCTCTTAAAGCCCAAAATCCCACGAGGATAATTGTTGAGCCACGTCTCGGCGGCTTTGACCTCGGATGGCCTCACTTTATCGAAATTTGTACCTTTCGGGAACTTCCGGCGTATCATGCGGTTTATATTCTCATTTGTCCCCCGCTCGCAAGCTGTGTACGGGTGACAGTAGTAAACGACCGTCCGCTTTTTTCCTTTCCTCCGAAGGCTCCGCTCGAGGCCCTCGCAATCCGCGAACTCCGAGCCGTTGTCAAAAGTAATAGACTTGAATATCCTCGGGAAGTCCGCGCCGAAACGCCTCTCGAGCCTGTCCAGCGCCCGGACGACGCTCTTTGTAGTGCCGTCCGGGATTTTTATAATTATCTCGTTCCGGGTAGCCCGCTCGGAGAACACGAGGAGCCGCGCCTTTGAGCCCTTTTTTCCGACGACGGTATCGCCCTCCCAATGTCCGACCTCCTCGCGGGTCTCGACCTCTGGCGGACGCTCCTCAATACTCCGGCCCCGAGGAGCCCTTTTCTCGCGCACCTTTTTATACTCCCGCTTGCGCTGGCCTTTCTCCGGGAGGTCTTTATTTGTGATATGGGGGAAGATATTCCCGTCGTCTATGTACTTGTAAATCGTGGCCCGGCAAAATGTGATATGGTATTTCTCGAGATACTCCTCCTCCCGTAAAAGGGCGCACACGGCGACCGGGGAATAGTCCTCGTGTAAAATCTTCTCCTCTATGAACTCGGCGACGGCGAAATTATTCCCGATTTTAAGGGGCGCTCCCTTTGCGGCGAGCCCCTCTTGATATTTCGCCTCGGCTTTGTCGGCGCTGTACCGTATCTCCGTCGTGTAATCGCTGTTTAGGTGCTCATACTCCCCGCGCTTGATTTCCCGGTAGATGGTGGAGATATGTACCCGGAGCTCGTCGGCTATGGTCTGCTTGTGTATCTTCTGGCGGAGCATGACCTCGAGGCGGAGCCGCTTTTTATACGTCAAGTGCTCGTACTTTTTCTCTTTCTGCTTTTTCTCCGTCTTTGCCTTCTTGGTCGTGCTCTTTCTCCGCGCCATTGTCCGGCCCTCCCCTAAAAAATCGAAAAGGGGGACGGCCTCCCGTCCCCCTTGCCCTCGGTTACTGGCTCAAGAAATCCTCTATTGCCTTTTTGATAATCTGCGCTTGTGAAATTCCCTCGGCGGCGCATTTCTCTTTGAAAGCCGCCGCAAGGTCTTTCGGGACATATGCAGTAACCGCCCCGTAGGTTTTTTGATTGTACCGCCTCTTTACCGCCGAGGATGTCTCACTTTTTCTTTTTCCCTCCGTCATTCTTCCGCCACCTCCGCGAATTCTTGTTAATAAGATAGCATACTCTCGAGAGTATGTCAATAGCTTTACTCGAATTTATGCGAAAAAATCGCCCGGCGGGAGCTCCCCGTCGGGCCGTTCTCATTCTTTGCCTGTGAGCCAATCCATAGACACGCCTAAAACCTCGGCGAACGTCATTAGCTCGTAGTCGGTTATAAACCTGTCCCCGGTCTCTATCTTCGAGATAGCCTCCCGCTCGATAGTGACCCCTTGCACCTGCATACGGGCGGAGAGGTCGGCTTGTGATATTCGTAGCGTTGTGCGCCGCTGATGGATACGCTCCCCGGCGACGTTCTTTAGACCGTTATAGTCGTAAATCTTCAAAAAATTGCCCTCCCTGTGTTGTGGCCCCTTGACTGTATCATAAATATCGTGTATTCTTGTAATAAAGATTTACAAATCGGTTTTCTTTCTTACAATCTGTATTAAAGGGAGGCTTTACCAATGCGAAAGCTCAAATCGTGGGAAATCGTCTTACTTGTTATTTTCTACCCGATCGGTATTTGTGTACTGATATACCGCCTATGTAAAAAGAGCAAGCTCAAGCGGGAGGCGGAGGAGGCCCAGCGCACCGCCGCCGAGGAGCGGGAGCGGAAAGCCGCCGCCGACCGGGAGCGCCGGGCACGGGAGGAGGCCCGCCGAGCCTCTCTCGACCGCCGTATTTACCGGGTCGTTGGCGTGACCTTTGACAATGACGACGGCCCGGCTCGTAACCGTCAAGAGATACTCCGGGAGATAGCGGCAGAGGAGCCGCACCCGAGAGCATTTTCTCTTGAGGTCTACGATTTCGAGGGTGAGCCCGCCGTCGGCGTATTCTACAACGGGGAGCAAGTCGGCAATATTGCAAAAAAGGATTTGCCCGGCGTTCTCCCACTCATGGATAGATACGCGGGCCTCTCCGATTTCGCTGTCACGGGCGGCGGGGATAAGTGCGGCCTCGAGATAGCCGTCTATTTCAAGAAAAGCGCATAGCCGCCGGAGGCAAACAAAAAGCGGGCGAGGGTATCAAACCCCCGCCCGCTTTTCTTATTCCTTGTCCGGGAGGGCCTCGAGGAGTCCGGCCCGCTCGAGCGTCCGATAGAGCACGGCGGCGACCTGTTCGCGGGTAATCGGCTTTTGCCAATCGAAATTACCCGCGCCGTCCCCGGCAAAAATGCCCTTGCGCTTGCAATACTCCGTTGCGGCCTTGGCCCATGCGGAGGGATTGTCTCCCGTCCCGGCGGGAGCCGTGGGCTCGGCGGGCTTATCCGCCGCCGCGAGCCGTTTCGTTACCTCCTCCGCGATTTCCCCATGACGGCTATACAGGTATTCGCCGGGACAAGCCTTGTTTGCAAACCACCGATGAACGGTCAAAACCATTTCGTCGGCTTTCGGCGTGTAGGCGAGGGTCTTTTCCTTGTCGCCAAACCATAGGAGCCTCTTTTTCCCGTTCCTCTTGCAAATGTCGGTACATAGGTCGAGGAGGGCGGAAAAGGCGGCGGTTTTCACGGCGTATGGGTGTGCGGTATCGCTGGCGACCTCGATAGTAACGGCCCTGTGGTCGTTCGCCCCGCTCGAGGTACACCACGAGCGGTCTTTTTCCTCGACGTACATACCGATACGCCCGTCGAGGCCGATACCGTAGTTAGAGCTCGCCTCCCGGCTCTCCGGGGCGAAAATCTCCCCGATACGCTCCGCCGTACACTGTCCCACGACACAATGGATAGAGATACGGTCGATAGCGTGATTTCGCGGGCTGTTCCTGTTCGGCGAAATCCTCGTATAGTTTACTAAATTGCTGTTGCTCATTTTTTGCGCCTCCGTTTTATTTTGTCTGTTGTTCCCCCGCGTCCTCTACGGTCTTTTTCAGTTTATCAATGAGTTTCAGCAGAAAAGCGGGGAGAGGTACGCCAATCTCCGAAATGTTCTCGAGGATAGAGATACACTCATTGAGTACGAGCCAGATAGTCACGAGCAAGCCGAAAAAGAAAAAGCCGCCGAAATCAATACCAATTTCCGCCCCCGCCACCTGCACGACCCAATCCGCGACGATAGCCACGGCGACGGCGAGGAGATAGGCGACTTTCTTCACGATACCCAGCACTCCCACGCGGGAGGAGAGCTCGCACTTGACCCACGCGCTAACCATGCCGGAGAGGTAGTCGATAACCATAACTCCGGCGAGGACAAAAACCGGGATAGCAAGCTCCCGGAGATAAGCGGTAGCCGCCGCCATAGCGACCGCAATAGCGGCCTTTAAGGTTGTTTCTTTCATGTTGTTTTACCTCCGTTATTCTTCTATGTAGTCGAGTACGACGGTCTCTTTCCCCGGCAAAAGAGCGCACCCGCGAACGTGGTAAATCTCCCCGCCCACGAGAACACCCTCGCCCTCGTCCTCGCCGCACACGAGATAAAGGCCGGGAGCGGTGAGGCGTACCCATATCAATGCCTCTAACCGGGCAATCTCTACACCCCCTTTCGAGACCGTGTAGACCGCCCGACTCATTCTACCCGCTCCCATGCCGCCGGGTATTCCTCCGGCGACCATGTATTTCCGTCTATCGTGCTCCGATAGATGGAGCCCTTGTAAACGACCTTATCGCCCTTTTTGTATGCGTTGTGCGCCCCGGTCGGCCTTGTCCACTCGTCGAGGCCCGTCTCGCCGTCCACCTTTACCGGGCTCCAAAGTGACGCGGCGGCGGGCGGGCTCCACTCCGCCGCCGACGTGTGAGCGGTCTCGCACTTGTAGAGGCCCCCTTTATGCCGTACCCGTGTCCCGGCGGCGTAGTCCCGGCCCGGCTCCCACGCCGGGAAAAGCTCGACGGCCTCGAGCGCGGTCTCGTCGTCCAGCCCGGCGGCGGAGACGCTCCGCTCTATCACGGCCCGGAGCTTTTTCGCTTTCTCTACGGAAATCATTCGCTACTACCTCCCGTCAGAATGTTAATAACCTCCTCGGCCTGTTCGACGAGGAGCGTCCCGCTCGTCTCCTCGAGCGTGGCCTCCTGTTCAATGCCGAGGAGCTCCCCGCCGGGGAGCTTAAAAACAATGTCCTCGGCGGTCTTGACCGTGTTCCCGTCCTCGTCAGTGTGCTCATAGGGGAGCTTTACGCACACACCCCCGGCCTCCGCCGGGCCGCACGGGACATAGGAGCCATTTTCCGCGACCTTGACGTATACCACCGTATCAGAGTATCCGGCGAAAGCGCCCTCGACTGTGACTTTATACATTTACCGTCCCTCCCTCGGCGGCTCCCCGAGCCTCGCCCGGTAGAACGCCGTTAAATCCTCCGTCTGCATAGTACGGAGTAGGCTTTTCCAATAGGTGTTATCGGCCTCCGGCCATTTCGCCGGGTCGAAATCCTCGGCGGCGAGCTCCGGGCGGCGCTGGTAGTGCTTATAGAGCCGCTCGAGCATTTCTTGACGGAAAGCGCCCTCGGTTGTGTTCTGCCGGAAATGCCCCCAGCCGTTTTCACTCGTGGCGGCGCAAATGCGGCGACCGTCCGGCGCGAAAAGGTATCCGTCCCGCTCCTCGCATACTGTACCGTGCCGGAGGTTAAAAGGGCCGTCGATACCCTCCCCCCGGAAACGCTTATAGACGATATACTCCATATAGTGACCTCCCTACGCGGCGAATAGCTCGCGGTATTCTCTTTCGACCGTCTGCACGGCGAAATAGTCGTTAAACCTCCTCATGTGCCCCCGGAACGATGTAACGGACGTATCTACGTCCTCTTTCGCCATTCTCCCGGAGTCTACCCAACGGCGGAAAACCTTTAGCTTGTCCCTCATGTGCTTTATGCTCTTGTAGCAAGCCCGGCGGATAACCGCGCCGTTTTTCCCGTAGCGAAATCGCACCTTGAGGAAAGTAAAGCCTCGCGAGAGCTTGACTATCTGCGTCTTTTTCTCGTTTAGCTTTATCCCGAGCTCGGTGCAAAGCCTCTTGATATGCCCGAGGCACTCCCGGAGCTTTTTCTTTGAACGATGGATAATACACCCGTCGTCCATATACCGCTCGTAAAACTTCATGCGGAGCACGTCTTTTACGAAATGGTCGATTTTGTTCGGGAGGGCGATAGCGGCAATCTGCGAGACTTGACTCCCGAGGCCGAGGCCCACGTCCCCAAAGCATTTGATAAAATACTCGGAGATAGATACGAGTCGGTCGTCGAGGCCGCTCTTTTCAATTTCCCGAAATACCGGGCCGTGTTGCGCGGTATCAAAGTATTTTGAGAAGTCGAACACGAGGACATAGCCCTCGCGCCCGTGCTGTCGGTAGTGCTTTGTGAGAAAGCCCGAGACCCGCCGGACGGCGAAATCGTAGCCTTTCCCCCGGAGGCTCGCCCCGTTGTCATAGATAAACGTCCGGGAGAGCATAGGTACAAGGGAGTAATCACATAGGCAACGCTGGACGACGCGCTCGCTTATGTGGACGCTCCGAATATGCCGGGGCTTTCCTCGCTCGACTAAATCAAACTCATAAAAGCCCTTTGTCCGAAAACGCCCGGCGAGCAATTCGTCGTGCGTTTTGTTGACGTTCGCGAGGGCGCTCGCCTTGTACCTCTGTGTGCTCGCTTTCCACCCTACGCCTTTCACGGACTCCCGATAGGAGCCGTACAAGTGCTCGAATGAGAAAACGCGCTCAAAGTCTCCGTATTGTTTCGCAAGCTCCGCCCGCCTCTTGAGACGGGCGGCTTTACGGCGCTGGTAGCGCCGCTCGTGTCTTTCTGCGCTATTCATAAAAAAATGATACCTCGCACAATTCTTTCTATGTCGCGTTGTCTAAATTGCGTAACGGTGGAGTCATGAAACGGCGGTAACGCGCAAGCCGCCGCCATGCAAAAAGCGTCCGGCTCCCCGTGTCGCGGTATAGGTTTGTCGTCCCGCCTGTTGGCGGTCGGAGGGGTCGTATCCCCCTTTTGCAAGGGCGCGGCTTTAACTCGTTTCAAGCTATTCGGTCTGGCCCGTGCGAAATCCCGGCGTGAACGCGAGCGAATAATTCGCGTTGTTGTTGTTGACCGTGCCGTCTGTGTTCACATTCACGAAATTGTTGGAGTTGCTACGATTAGGCGAACGGAGCCACCAATTAACGGCGATACGGGATACGGCCCAATCGAAACGGAGCGATAGGGCCTATCGGCTCTTGTCGCTCCGCTTGATTTTGGATATTTGAGAAATCTCGTCGGTTATCTTCCCGACCCATTCCTTGAGGACGCTCGCCGGGAGCTTTTCGCGGTTTACGCTCATAAAGGCGAGGTCGAGTACGTCCAGCATGGAGTTATAGTATCCTTGCGCGTTCTCGTAGAGCTCCCGCCGCCGCTGGATATTCCGTCGGCGTATCTCCTCCGGCGCTTTCTCGTCTATGAAAATGAGATTTGCCGTCTTTATGAGCCTATACGCCCTTTGCGCCGCATTGTAGAGCGGCAAGGAAAAATAGAACGTATGGGATTTCGGGAGTATCTTTACCCGGTCGTATGTAAAGACGTAAATCTCCCGCGCAAGGTCGAGATAGTCGGCGGGGCTTTCGCCCCGCCGGGATTTCGGTACGCTCATTTACTGCCCCCTTTCCTCTTGTGGCGTTGGAATTGCGCCCATTGAGGGCGCAATTCTCGAGGCCCGAATTATACGCAAAAGCCCGGCGTGAACGCGAGCGAATAATACGCGTTGTAGTAGTTGACCGTGCCGCCTGTGTTCACAATCACGAAACCGTCGGAGCCTCTACGACGAGGCGAACGGAGCCACCAACTAACGGCGATTCCCGTGGCGTTGTACTTGTACTTTACCTTGCTGTTTCCGGCCTTGTAATAGTCGTACTGCGCTTGCTTGTTGGCCTCGTATGTGTTCGCGTAGGTGATAGTCCCGAAAACCTCATACTCCGAGAGGAGGAAAAAGTAATCGGTCGTCGCGGTTACGTTGGCCTGTGCGGTCGAGGCGTTTCCCGTGTTGTCTGTGTACTTTGTAACGCTCTTGAGGTTAGAGCGGAGGTCTGAGGGGATAACCCCGAGGATTGTCCCCGCGTAACTCGTGAGGCTCGTCCCGCAAATCCCGGTACGCATTTGCGAGCTATTCCAGCCGCCCGCGTTGGTGTTGCTCGCGTTCATAACGAAATAGCCCGCGCCCGGCGCGGCCCATGAGCTGTCCGGGCCGTACTTGTTATCGTAGAGAGCTACGTCCGTCCCGCCGGAAACGGCGGTCTTGCCCGTGTCCAGCGCCTTAATATTTTCCTGTACCGCCGTTTGGTCTGCCGCCGTGAAATAGCGCCCGATAATATCGCCCTTTGTCCACGAGCGCGGGGTCGTGCCGTCGTACCCCCTCTCGATGGTGAGGACGTTCCCGGCCTTTGCCGTCATGAGGACGGTCTCCGCCGTGGTGGTATCTGCGCCAATCGTCAAAATGTTAGGCGCGTCCGGCAAGATAGAGCCGTCGAGGACGGTTACGCTCGTGTCGGAGGTCGTGAGAGCTCCGGCGAGCGTGGTCTCCGGCGTGTTCGGCTGTGCCGGGTACATTGTCTTTAACTCTGCCATTGTGTAACCCCCTTAATAATCCCCGCCGCCGCGAGAATTGCAAAAAGTTTGAGAGAATACCGCGCCGACAATACGGCTCATAGTGTCCGGGAGTATCTCGACCGTATGCCATGCGTTACGGAGGTTAATCTTGTCCTCGTCGTCGATAACGCGGACGATTTCCCCCGGCCTAAACCGCGAGAAAGCGTCTTTCGTGAGACGGTGGAGGTCGATAGCGCCTATCTCATAGGAGACGTAGGGCTCGGCGCTCTCCCGTAAAATCTGCTTTGCGTATGCCTTGAGATTTTCTGCGACCTCATACCGGGTATCGACAAGGATATCGACGCTCCGAAAGACGACTCCCATAGCCCCGCTATGGGTATTGTTGAACGTAAAGCCCAGCGCCACGTTATACCACTCCTTTCCCGCGAGATTTCGCTTTCTGCATATTGTAGAGCTCCCGCGAGATTTTCTTAACGTCGGCCTCCTCGCGGACGACGAGCTCGGCAATATGGAAATTGTTCGTTACGTTCGTGTCCCCGCCGCCGGAGACCGCCGCCCGGCTCCGCTCGTCTGTCAGAGACGGGACGGAGGCGGCGACTTGCTCTATCGTTGCTTTCGCGGAAAAGCCCGTCTCTATCTCCCCGATGGAGTCGGCGAGGGAGGCGTTTACTTTCTTCATGCCGCCCTCTACCTCGTCGAGCATTTCCGCCGTCATATTGCCGTAGGCTTTGACCGCTTTCCCCTTGTTCTTATCGAGGCCGACGACCGCGCCCTCGACATTCATTTCCGAGACCCACTCCATTTTTTTAGATGGAGAATGAATACCGAAAAAGTTTAGGACATTATCCCAAATACTCTGTACCCAGCTTGAGACGTGATTCCAAAGCCACCCGGCTAACGACTGGATACCACTCCAAAGACCGCGCACTAAATTAGCGCCTATCTGTACGAACTGGCTTACGCCTTGCCCGAGTGCGTTCACCATGCCCGTAATGATTTGAGGCATAGCCCGGACGAGCTCCGAGATAATCGTCGGGAGGTTTGTAATCAGGGACGTTAGGAGCTTTACGCCCGTCTCGATGATTTTCGGGATATTGCTAACGAGGGTATTTACTACCGACGATATAATTTGCGGTAGGGCCTGCACTATCGTCAAGATGATTTGCGGGAGGTTGGTAATCAGCGCCGTTAAAAGCTGGACTCCCGCCTCGACGATTTCCGGCAAATGGTCGAGGAGCGTCGTTATTGTGGACTCGATGATTTGCGGCAATACCTCGCATATCGTCGTAATGATTTCCGGGAGAGCCTCCACGAGCGACGTTAAGAGGGTGATACCCGTCTCGATTATCTGCGGGATAGCCTCGAGGAGCGACGTAACAAGGCTCTCTATCAGCGTCGGGATTGCCTCGAGCAATACCGGGATAGCGTCTATCACGCCTTGCGCGAGCCCTGTCACGAGTTGGAGGGCCGCGTCTATGAGGAGCGGTATATTTTCTATGAGGGCTTGTACTAACTGCGTGATAGCCGCCACCGCCGCCGGGATAAGCTCCGGGAGCGCCTCGGCGATACCCGTAACGAGCCCCGACACGATTTGTATAGCGGCCTCCGCGAGTTGCGGGAGCGCCTCGACGAGCCCCTCTATGAGCGTTGTAATGACGGAGACCGCGCCCTCTGTGAGTTGCGGCGCGGCGTTCGCTATCCCGCCCAGCACATTTATAACGATTTGAGCGCCAAAGTCGAGGAGCTCCGGGAGCTTGTCGGCGGCTTTCCCGATTATCCCGTCGATAGCGTCGGCGAGCGCGTCCTCGGCCCCGTCCGCCCCCTCCATGAGCCCGATAAAAGCGTCTACTACCTCGGAGATTGCCGGGGCGAACTCGGCGACGAGCTCGCTCTTTACGTCCGCCACCGTCCCGCCGAGGCGGGCGAGGGTATCGTCGAGCTCCGCTTGTGCCTTGTTTGCCGCTATGAGCGTCGCGTTATTTTCCTTGAAAATATCGGTCGCGTTTTGATATGTGCCGGAGAGCGTGTCGGTAATGAGGGCCGTCCGCTCGGCCTCGTCCGCACACGCGGCGAGCTTTTCGTTAAACTCGTCCTCGGAGATACCGACCCAATTCAGCGCGTCGGCAAGTGCGCCCGTGACCTGTCCGACCTTTGCGGTCTCGTTCGACGCTTCTATGAGGCTGTTTATCGGGAGAGCGTCGCCAAACGTACCCGTAACCCCGGCGGCAATATCCGCCCATGTAGCAACGTCCTTTTCCGAGGTCGCAAGTTGCGCGAGTAGTTGCGCGGACTCCGTATCCCGTCGCCCTCTCGAGCCACCCGAAAAGCGTTTGTATGAAAGCCTTTTGAAAGAGGTCGAGCTCGAGGGTAGCCCCGAGCGTCCCTTGTGACTGTTTGCAAAACCGCTCGACGAAAATAATCGGGCGCTCGCCCGTCTCCTCGTCGAAATACCACGGCGAGCCGTCCGGCGGCTCGTCCATTTCCCGCACGAGGCGACCGTAAACGGCCTTGAATGTATTGAGGGCTTGCGGAAGTATGACAGCGGAAGTATAGTCATCAGCGGGCGCATGGGGATTCAGCTGCAGTCAGCCTCTCTGCCTGCCTACATCAAAGGAATGGAGGCTGTTCGTCTTTTTGCAAAATGGAATAAGGCAACGGTCAATACCTCTATGTTGGTGGCATTAGGTGTAAACGATCTGAGCGGCAAACAGTATCGGGAGATGTCAACCGGGCAGAAACGGCGGCTGCATTTGGCACTGGCTTTAATCAGCGATCCAGATATCGTGTTCTTAGACGAGCCAACTGCCGGGTTGGATGTCGAGGGGAGGATCGCTCTCCACGAGTATATCCGCACTCTGAAAGCCCAAGGAAAAACGATTTTGTTAGCCAGCCATGACATGGCCGAAGTAGAGAGCCTGTGTGACAATATCGCAATTCTGAAAGACGGCCGGATAGCGTTTAAGGGAACAGTGAACAAACTGACGGAGGCGGTCGGAAAACATTACAATATCTGTATCAAAACAAGCCAGGGAACAGAAACCTTTGAAGCTGACAACATTGGGGAAAGTTTGATCTCCATATTGAAAGGTTATCAAGAAAAGAAGATGGATATTCAAGACATCCAGGTAGACCGTGGCTCTTTGGAACAGCATTTTGTAAAAATAGCAAGGGGGAGTAGGGAATGAACGGCTTTTTATATGGAATTGAACTGCAATGGAAACTGGACTTAAGAAGCAAAACAATGTTGATAACGTGCTATGCCGTTCCACTCCTGTTTTTTGCAGTCATGGGAGGAATCTTTACATCTGTTATGCCGGATAGCCGCGAAACTTTGATCCAATCCATGACAGTCTTTTCCGTCGCCATGGGTGCGCTGATTGGGTTGCCGCCATCGCTTGTGGAAATATACAGGAGCGACGTGAAGAACGCATATCAGGCGAATGGCGTGCCTCTGTCATTAGGATTATTTTTGACGAATATTTCAGCATTTGTACATTTGCTCATTATGAGTTTCATCCTTTATGTCATTGCGCCGGTTGCCTTTGATGCAAAAATCCCGGCACATCCGGGAACATATTTCGCGGGGTTGATCACCCTGATAGCCGTATCGCTTAGCATTGCCAGTGTGATCGGTTTAGCCGCAAAAAGCACGGCGAATACGTCAATGATATCTATCATGTTATTTCTTCCCTCTACGATGCTCTCGGGGATCATGTTTCCAAGCGATATGCTGCCCAAGGCATTTGTGATGGCTGGCAAATTATTTCCCGCGACATGGGGATACGCATTTTTGACTGAGAGTACGTTTATTTGGAATAACCTCTGGCCTTTGCTTGTGATCTTCGTTATAGCTGCACTATTGTGCGCTTTTTTGATGAAGAGAATTGAAACACGGCAATAGGAACGAAAAAACTGCCCAGCGGCAGAAAGGAAAGACACCGCTGAGCGAAAAGACTTTTATACTTGGCTTATCTTCAGTTGCGGCGGTTTTGAGAAATCAGAACCGCCGCATTTTTTGGTGTATAGTGTATAGAGGAAGGGACGCTAAGCAGTTACGGTAGTTCAAGGGCACACTAATATTACAGTATTGATAGAGTTTGGGGAAATCTTTTCAAAAACTTTTGTAAAGAGGACATTAGGTGTCCAGTTTATAGTATATCCTTTGTGGAAAGGAGCAAAGGGAAGGAGATGAGTACATGAGTGCCGTCGAGCGGCGACAAGCCTTGCTTGAAGTTTTATGCCGCCGGCGGTCTGACACCTATGCGAATTTAGCCTTTGAATTTGGCGTATCAAAAAAGACAATTCAGCGAGATGTCGAGATACTCATATGCTCATATCCAATCGAAACTGTCCGTGGACGCTATGGAGGCGGGGTTAAGGTCGTAGGGGATTATCCCTATAACAGCCATGCCTCAAAACGCACGCTAAATTGCGAGCAAACAGAACTGCTCGTGCGGATAAGGAAAATGTTATCGGGAAAAGACATAGATACTCTTGACAGTATTATCACCGGCTTTGCTCCTTGAACTACATAGCACCTTGAAAACCGCATAACAGCGCACAAGTAATGCACCGCCCGTACCGCAGGGTCAAAGGGGGGTACTGGTGGATAGGCCTGGACGGTTTAGTCAGCCGTTGTCACCATTCGCTGGTATCGCGCCACACGCCAACGTGGGCTTGTGCGCTGCATTTATACCCAAATGAAAGAAGTATGAACTATGGCAAATAGTATTTTTGCAAATTACCCGGATGTCGTATCGGTGGATGATGTACAAGCCATGCTCCACATCGGCAGAAATGCCGCTTATAGCCTACTGCAAAGTGGGGCAATCTCTACGGTGAGGGTGGGGAAGAGGTATATAATTCCGAAAGCCAGCGTGATTGACTTCTTGGGCTTGAATAAGGGCGCGAAACCTGCTATAATGAATCCATCAGGTAAAGCGTGTGAAAGCCTCGAAAGGAGTAAATAAATGGCAATCACGGGCTTTGTAACAACGAAAGGCGGCAAGTACTATGCCGTACTGAATCTCCATGACGAGAACGGAAAGCGCAAGCAAAAGTGGTTTCCCACTAACCTGCCCCTGAGAGGAAACAAGCGCAACGCTGAGAAGATTTTGCGCACCTTGATAGACGAGTGGGAGGCTAAGGACATACCTTTCTGCCAGCTAACCTTTGCCGACTACTTAAAGCAGTGGATTAAGCGGGCCGGGGTGAACATCAAGCCTAACACCTATCGCACTTACCAGGCCATGGTCGCTAATCATATCGTGCCGTATTTCAAGCAGCACCCAGTATTGTTGCAAGAGTTGAAACCCACAGACCTGGACGCTTATTACCAGGTCAAACAGCAGCCAGGGAGCAAACAGAACGGCAAAGGTACGCTGTCAGCTATGTCCATCCGGCACCATCATCAAGTAATCTCTAAAGCTCTAAATGACGCGGTGCATGACAGCCTAATCCAGTATAACCCTGCCGCAACCGCAAGAAAGCCAAAGGCCGAGCGCTACAACGCCAGTTTCCTCAATCCGGCAGAGATAGACACCCTGTTGGCCTTATTCATTGGGAATGTGGTGGAGCTGCCGGTTAATCTATGCGCTGTGTATGGCTTTCGCAGGAGTGAAGTGCTTGGGCTGAAATGGGAGCATATCGACTTCGAGACCCGCACTCTGACAGTCACAGAAACGCTCCAGCAGGGCGTTAAGGGCAATTATGTGGACACTCCAAAGACCAACAGCAGCTACCGCACCTTGCCCATGACAGACAGCGTGTACGCGCTCCTAAAGACACAGAAACGCGACCAGGAGCGCATACAGGCTGCTCTCGGCAAAGGGTACATACAGAGCGACTATCTATGCACCTGGGCAGACGGAACGGTTATATCACCCAACTATCTGTCCCGCACGTTCCATAACATCATTTCAAAAAGCAGCTTACCTAGTGTCAGACTTCATGACTTGAGGCATAGTGCGGCCAGCAATCTGCTAAACATGGGCTTTTCCATCGTCCAGGTACAACAGTGGCTGGGCCACGGTAGCGCGTCCACCACGCTGAATTTCTACGCCCACGTCGATAAAAATTCCAAGCTGGACATGGCCGCTGCCATGGAGAAGGCCATCTATCAACCCACCTGATGGATTGGGTGATAGAAAAATGATAGAAAAACCGCTGGAAACTGATAGAAAGCAAAATGAAACCCCCGGAAACCCTAGAGTTTCCGGGGGATAAGTGGCAGGGGCAGAAGGATTCGAACCCTCGGCACGCGGTTTTGGAGTGGATGTGGAAAAGGCATCAGCGGACATATACCAGCCAGTTTTCCGCGCGGTTGAGCCGTTTGTCTTTCCAAGACACACGTCCGAAAAATTTTTGATGATTTATTGTTGATTTCCGAAATTCTCAAGCCCAAAACCGGAGCTTTCCAACATGAAAACAAGCCGCTTTTGAGTGGATTGGGCATAACGATGGTAGTGATAGTAGCATAGAAATAACACTTTGTCAAGTCGGCAGTACTTCTCAATTTTTGCGCCGCTAAACAAAGAAAGCATTTCCAAATCATACCATTTACTTCTCCAAAATCTTAAAAACGATACGACAGCATAGCTTTAACTCCCTTTAGCTTCCCATCCCCATCATAAACCGTAACCAGAGCGATCTCCCCTCCATCCGTAGACTTAACAGAGAACACACCGCCTCCCGGCCTCATGTCCGTAAAGCTGTCTACAGCCTTGCCTTCATACCGTATGCTCCTCTTGCCGTCCTTCTCCTGATAGCTCACCCCATAGGGCGCATACTTCTCCATACGCTCCGCAATGGTCTCCCCGGAGCTGTCGCCAGTACCTTCAGTAGCGGTGGCTTCAGCGTTTATGACCGCCCCGCTCTCCACGAAACTTTTATCCTCCGCGCTTTCCTGCAAGCCGGTGAGCTTGCCTCCCTCATAGACGGCCTCCAAGTCCAGGCCCTTCGTACCCAGGCTGTTGCACACCCACAGCTGGCGTTCCGGGTCGAACAGGCTGCGCACCGGCTGGCCGTTCCAGCTCATGGAGAGGCTGCCTGTTGGGCTGTTGGCATTCGAATCAAAGGTCAGCCCAAACTTTTCGTACCGCTTCAGCTCCTGGGCAGTGCGCTCAGCCTCGTACTGGAATTCAGCACCCACATACCGCTGGCCCTCCAGGGCATCCAAAAACATCTGCTCAGGCTCAAACTCCTCCAGCCGCACCAGGGGCCCCATCAGGTTGTAGCTGCCGTCGCCGTTGTCCACCCTCTCCCGGATGGTGCGCACGTCCACGCTGCCCTCTGGGTCGTAATGCTCGTACTGAGAAACCCATCCGCCCTCATGCTCCGCGCCGTCCACAAAGATGCGCACCCGCTGGCCGTTCCAGTACAGGTTGCCGTCGCTGTTCTGGAAGGTAAGCCCGCAGCTCTTGTAGTCGTCGAAAAGGCTCGTGTAGTCGAAAGTATCATCGTAAAAATCGGACTGCTCTTTTGCCTCTATGGCGTTCTCCCAGTCCGCGCTGCCAACCACCCGGTCAAGGGGATTCATTACCAGCATGGTGTTCTCATCTCCGTCAACGGTCTTGGAGACAAGATAGCCGCTCTCAATCATGTTCAGAATTTCCTCGTACTCGGCTATTGTCTCGTCCACCATCTCCTGGGTCCAAGTGAACCAGCCGGTGCTTTGTGTCCAACCTTTTGAGCCGATCATATCCTGCAAATCCCTTTTCTCGTTCTCTAACCATGCGGCGTATTCTGCGGCAGTCCACCACTCGACCTCCGGCTCGGGGTATGCTGCGGCGAACTCCTCGTCGGTCATGGCGGTCCAGGTCTCGCCGTCATCGAAGCTGTAGTAGGTGGTGCCGTTTTCATCGGTATAGGAAACCAGAGCGGCATCTTTGTTTTCCACCACATAGCTGGTTTGGGGTGCATCATTATTATTGTTATCCGCGCTGGCGGAGGTGGCAAAAACTGTCGCTGTACCGCCTATTAGGCAGATGGATAGAGCCAGCGCAATCATAGATTTCCTTTTAATAGTCATAATTGATTTTATCCTTTCTTCAATAGGAGCTTTGCTGAAATAATTTCCTATCAGGGGCGGCCCGCCTCTGCGCTCCTCCATGCGGATAAGCGCCATGGCGTACCCGGACCTCATGTCCTGTCCCAGCTGCCGGAGTACCGCTTCATCGCAGGCCAACTCGATGTCCAGGTTGGCAAAGAACAGCATGACCCAGACCAGCGGGTTGAACCAGTGCACGCAGAACGCGGCAGCCAGCGCCAGCTTCAAAAGTCCGTCAAACCGCCAGATATGCGCCCACTCGTGGGCCAGCACGCAGCCTAAAGTTTCCCTGTCGTCCCAGTCTGTTGACTTGGGCAGGAGTATCACCGGGCGCAGGATACCGTAGGTCAGCGGTGCGGCTATTCTGTCCGACTGCCGGACGGTGACCGGGCGGCGAAGCCTATGCTCCAGGAGCCAAACACTCACATAGTCGTTGTGAACAGGCAGTGCCTCCCGGAACTCCCGGCGGCATTTTACATAGACTGCCATAAAGTACCAGGAGCATACCAAGAATCCTGCCAGCCAGAGCGCGACCCAGGGGTCAACGCTTGCGGCAGCGCCGCCCACAGCAGTAGGCGTTCCGGTGGCTTCGCCCGCCCAAGCGGAAGGGGAGAGGGGCGCTATTGCTGGCCCGGGCTGGTGTACCGCAACCGGCACGGGGCGGCTCAAAAGCGAGTACACACTGCACGGCGCGGGCAGGGAAAATGGTACCAGCAGGCGGATCAGCACCAGCCACCACAGCGCCGGGAACAGCCGCTTGGGCAGCCGTTGTAGAGCCAGCGTTCGGACCAGCAGGATCGCCAAAATCATGGCCGCGCCGGACAGGCTCATTTGCAGGAGGCTCATTTCTCCACCTCGCCCTCAACCATCTGTTTCAGCCGGTTAATTTGCTCCGCCGAGAGCTTTTTGCGCCCCAGCAGCGCGGCGAACAGCTTATCCACCGAGCCGTCGTACAGCTTGCCTATGAGCTCGTCGGTCTCGGCCTCCTGCACGGCCTCCTTTGGAATGAGGGCGTGGCAGAGAAAGCCCGGCTCACTGCGCTCGATAGCCCCCTTGGCGATACACTTTTTGATGACGGTATAGGTGGTGTTCATGTTCCAGTTGGTCTCGGCCTTAAGGATGTTAGAAATCTCCTTGGCGGTGTGGTCGCCGCCGCGCCAGAGGACGTTCATTACCTTGAGTTCGGAGTCGAATAGCTTGATTGGCATTTTTATCGGTCCTTTCTTTGAAACTATTGCAATAGTTTACACGTTTATACTACCACAGTAGTGCTAAGCTGTCAAGACTATTGCAATAGTGCAAATGTAAAGAAATTGTGAATAGAACGATTATCAGGATAAACAAAAAGCAGATATGCAGGACTATGAAAGATTTTCCAGTCTCAAAGGGCGCAGAAAACAGTCAGAAAGACAAGCAGGTTAAAGCGCGGGGTCTACCGCGCGGAAGACATCGGACGGCAGAGCCGACCGTCGGGGCAAAATGAGGGATTTTTCTTTCTGAAAATCAGGGGTCGGTGGATGAATGGTAGTTTTAGGCAAGAATATGCACGAGATAACCTGCCCATGGGGCAGGGCAAGCATAGCGTCCGGCTATACGCCGTCCGCATGAGCCGGGAGTTCCCGGCTCTCCCCCTGCCCCCTAAAGGGGAGTTGGAATGGCTTTGCTCGGCGCTCAAAATTTGCGCCGCATAAACAAAGAAAGAGCTTTTTCGGGAGGGCAGAAAAAGTAAGAAAAATGTTAGTAGACTTTCGCGGCAAGGTGTGGTATGTTGTGTTGTTGACGAAAGGAGGCTGACAAGCATGGCACAAAAGAAACTGCTCACAAATGGAAAGGCCTTTAAGCGAACGGATGACCGTTGGGGTGGTACAGTTTGGTACATGGATGAGCGAGGAGAGCGCAAGCGCAAATCCTTCTCCGGGACCACCAAGGTGGAAGTCACTAAGAAGATGACCGACTACGTTGCGGCCTTTAACGAAGAATTGCAGGAGTCCGATGAATCCCACAAGACACTCAAGGAGAGCATGACCCACTGGCTCCAAGTGTTCAAATTTCCCTCAGTGGAGCGCACGACCTACGACCGTTGCGAATGCACTGTGGAGCACCAGATTTTTCCTCTGCTTGGTGAGAAAGTGGTGGGTGACATCACCGCAGCAGACCTTAAGGAAGTACTGAACCACTGGATGAACCAGGACTACGCTTACACCACAGTCAAAAAGGTTTACATTGTCCTAAACGAATACTTCCGCTACCTGACCCAACAGGAAATCCTGGTGAAGAATCCCATGAACAGCGTACCCATGATAAAGAAATCCAATTTCATGGCGGCGCAAAACAAAGAAGACCTACCCACGCAGGAAACGGTTACCGTGTTTACGCCAGAGGAAATAGAAAAATCCAAAGTCGAGGCGTTCAGTAAATTCAGTAACGGTAAGCCCAAGTACCAGCAGCCAGCGGCATACATTCTCATGCTGAACACAGGTCTACGCACAGGGGAGCTGCTGGGCCTGCTCAATAGCGACATTGACCTGGAGCATAAATATCTTGAGGTGCGCCAGGGAGTAAAGGAAGTCTGCAAGCGGGATGGGGTAGAGTACACACCCGGCAGAGAGGTCAAGGTTGGCAAAACCAAGACCGCCACCAGCAAGCGCCGTGTGCCGCTGAATCAGGCCGCAGTGCAGGCGGTAAGGGAGTTACGCCAGGAACGCAACTTCGGCCCCACAGCGCCCCTCGTGAGCGACGAGAAGGGCGGCTACACCAGGCCGGTGAACTTCCGCAAGAGGTACTACCGGATTTTGAAAGCAGCGGGCATAGATCAGAAAGGATTGCACAGTTTAAGACATCATTTTGCGACCCAACTGATAAACGGCATGAAACAGCCCGACGGCACCATCAAAGCACTCTCGCCCCGGCAGGTGGCCGACCTCCTGGGCCACAGCACCTCACAAATCACCGAGATGTACTATGTCAAAAAAGACACAACCCGCCTGCAAGGAATCACGGACGGGTTCAATTTTTAGCCAAAGCCAGCGTGAGAGGGGAAAGCACCCCGTAATTTTGATGATTTATTGATGCTGTGCCAGACGGAAAAGTTAGAAACGGATGCGAACAGATACGAAAAAACGGCAAAATACACGCCCAGGGGAGCGGCAATCCAGACCGTATACCACCACCCTAAAACACGAGAAAAGCCCGGAATTCCAAGGAATTCCGGGCCAAGTCTGTGGCAGGGGCAGAAGGGCTCGAACCCTCGGCACGCGGTTTTGGAGTGGATGTGGAAAAAGCATTAGCGGGCATACAACAGCTGGTTTTCCATGCGGTTGGGCCGTTTGTGTTTCCAAACGGTACGCATCAAAAGATTTTGATGATTTATTGATGATATCCAAATTTTTGGAGCCAAGAAACAGACGGTTTCGCCTCCACAGGCAGCGAGTTTTTGAGTGATAAGGGCAACCAACTCTGTGAAGGTAACATAAAATTTGAGATAAGCCAAGCAACTTTTACCCACCAAAATCTGCGCCGCAAAACTAAAGAAAAGGGGACCCTTGCAAACGAGAACGGTACTGAGTCTATATGACAGCGCCATGAGATAACTCACTTTCCGACGATTAGGTCCGCCAGCGTAATCGGCTCAAGATAATCCGAAATCACCTGGTCCAACCCCTGCCAAAGAGGCAGCGTCCGGCACCGGTCTTTCCGGGGGCAAGGCGCCTGTCCCGGCTTCAGGCAGGCAACCGGCACCAGCGTCTCCTCCATAAGCTCAAGGATAGACTTCACGCTGTATTCTTCCGAAGGGCGGTTCAGTCGGTAGCCGCCTCCTTTTCCCCGCATGACGGCAAGGAAACCGCCTTTGACCAGTTCCTTCACCACGATTTCCAGATATTTTTCCGAAATTTCCTGGCGCCCGGCTACATCCTTCAACGGCACATACCCCTCTGCCTGGTGTTCCGCAAGGTCCAGTAGAAACCGCAGCGCATACCTTCCTTTTGTAGAAACCATCCCAAATCCTCCTTTCTTTTTCCTATTATACCACAAGGTAAATAGGGTTTCAAGATGCGCAATATACCTATTGACAAACTAGGTTAATAGGTATATAATGGAAGCACTTCATCGAATGGGAATAGAAAGGAAGGTTGCTTTATGAATTATAAATTTGAAACCCTACAGCTGCATGTTGGGCAGGAGGAGCCCGATCCTGCTACGGATGCCAGGGCTGTGCCTATATACCAGACCACGTCCTATGTCTTCCGGGATTCAGCCCACGCAGCTGCCCGATTCGGGCTGGCTGATGCCGGAAACATCTATGGCCGTTTGACAAACTCCACCCAGGATGTGCTGGAGAAGCGCCTTGCGGCTTTGGAGGGCGGTGTGGCGGCGCTGGCTACGGCCTCCGGTGCGGCCGCTATCACCTACACCATCCAGGCGCTGGCCCAGGCGAGGGACCATATCGTGGCCCAGAAAACCATTTATGGCGGCAGCTACAACCTGCTGGCCCACACCCTGCCTCAGTACGGCATCAAGACCACCTTTGTGGATGCACACGACCTGAGTGCAGTGGCCTCGGCAATCCAGTCCAATACAAAGGCCGTCTATCTGGAAACCCTGGGCAACCCCAACAGCGACATCCCTGACATCGACGCCGTTGCGGAAATCGCCCATTCCCACGGCCTGCCGCTGGTCATCGACAACACCTTTGGCACGCCCTTCCTCATCCGTCCTATTGAGCATGGGGCCGACATCGTTGTCCACTCCGCTACGAAATTCATCGGGGGCCATGGGACGACCTTGGGCGGCATCATCGTAGACAGCGGCAAATTTGACTGGAAAGCCTCCGGGAAATACGCGCCCATTGCGGAGCCGAACCCCAGCTACCATGGTATCAGCTTTGTAGACGCTGTCGGCCCTGCCGCTTTTGCCACCTATATCCGGGCCATCCTGCTCCGGGACACTGGGGCCACCATCTCCCCGTTCAACGCGTTCCTGCTCCTTCAGGGCGTAGAGACCTTGTCCTTGCGTTTGGAGCGCCATGCCGAAAACACCAAAAAAGTGGTGGAATATCTCGCCTCCCATCCGCTTGTGGAGAAAGTCAACCATCCGTCCCTGCCCGGCCACCCGGACCATGTCCTATATGAAAAATACTTTCCAAACGGCGGCGCGTCCATTTTTACGTTTGAGATCAGGGGCGGCCAGGCGGAAGCCCACAGGTTCATCGACAACCTGGAGATCTTCTCCCTACTGGCCAACGTGGCGGATGTGAAGTCCCTGGTCATTCACCCGGCTACCACCACCCACTCCCAGCTTTCCCCGGAAGAATTGCTGGACCAGGGCATCAAGCCCAACACTATTCGCTTGTCCATCGGTACGGAGCATATTGACGATATCCTAGCTGATCTGGAGAAGGGCTTTGCCGCTGCGGCGCAGAAATAATCAGAAGTGGTTTTGTTATGATCTATACATCCGCTGACCAAATAATTGGGAAAACGCCCTTGCTGGAGCTGACACATATAGAGGAATCAGAAGGGCTGAAGGCTTAACCCCGCCGGTTCTGCGAAAGACTGTATTGCTAAGGCAATGATTGACGAAACCGAGGCCAGTGGCAGGCTACAGGCGGACTCCACCATTATTGAACCCACCTCCGGCAATACCGGGATCGGCTTGGCCTCCGTGGTGGTGGCCAGGGGATACCGCATCATCATCACCATGCCGGAAAGCATGAGCGTGGAGCGCCGCCAGTTGATGAAAGTTTACGGCGCAGAGCTGGTGCTGACTGAAGGGGGCAAGGGGACGAAGGGCGCCATTGCCAGGGCAGAGGAACTGACAATGGAAATCTCGGGCAGCTTCATCCCCGGCCAGTTTGTTACCCCCCGCCAACCACAGCCGCCCGCAGGACCTCCACTGGCCCGGAAATCTGGATAGACACAGAGGGGAAAGTGAACATCTTTGTGGTGGGCGTAGGCACTGGCGTTACCATTATAGGCGTGAGCCAATACCTGAAGGAACAAAACCAGGCGGTGCAAATTGTGGTGGTGGAGCCCAGGGACTCCACTACTCTCAGTGGGGGACGGGCCGGGGTGCACAAGATACAGGACATTGGCGCTGGCTATGTGCCAGAGGTGCTGGATGCCTCTGTTTACGATGAAATCATCCTTGTCGGTAAGGCGTTTCTGCACTGCCACATAGCCCATCAGTTGATCAATGCTGCAGTGCAGGACATTGGCCAGCAGCGGCAAAACAGAAATATCCGGCATAGAACTTCCATTTTCCCACTTGGAAACAGCTTGAAAGGATACCCTTATCTGTTCAGCTAGTTTCTCTTGGGTCAACCCCTGCTGTTTACAGAAAGCGTGTATGTTTTTGCCGATTTGATTGCCTATAAAATCCGCCCCTTTCGGGATAAGTATAACCCAAAAGGGGCGAGCCATGTATAGCTTGTTTTTTGAGCTGGGGTAAGGATTCAACTGGGAGTAGAATAGGAGTGTACGGCCTAATACTCCCATGAATAAGGCTGGTTTTGCACCGTTCGATAAAAAAGCAGGCTAAAGCGTGGGCCCTCCATACAGATAGCAGTTTGTCGAGCCGTGTGAGGACGCTGTCAGCAGTTTTATGGCAGTGGTCATGCGTGAACAGGGCAAAGCACGATAAACACCATTGTGCGGCATTTGTGGCGATTTGTGAGGGGATAGCCAAGCAGGATATTGCGCCGCATCTCACTTGGATTTCGAGACTGGTTTTGAGAGAAGATACACCGCAAGGAGCGCCACTATATTGCACAACCCTTGAAGATTCCCAGCCGTCCGATTTTCAAGCAGGAGAAAAGTGGAGGGGTTGCGGTGCACCCCTCCGCCGGTTCACAACGCCCGGCAATGCCGGTCGTTTCAAGGGATTTCGGGCAAAATCACGATAGGGGTTGCTAATGACAATTTGGAGTGAAGGGAGGGATTGCTGTCGCGAAAAACGGCGAGGCTGCGAGGAATTTCCAGGGGTTGTAAATGAAGTGTAAATGTCCTACAAAAATCCTCCCCTTTTGGGGAGGGCAAGCAGAGCGCTCGTCCGACGTTGTCGGACGGCACGATTACCGGGCAGTAGCCCGAACCCACTTTTGTAAGGGCAAGATACCTGGCTCAAAATTTGCGTTGCAAAACAAAGAATGCAGCCTTTAGAAATTTGAAAGCCACAGAGCAAAAGTAAGAAAAATGTCAGTGGACTTTCTCGGCGAGGTGTGGTATTGTGGTGTGCTGAGAAAGGAGGCTGACAAGCATGGCTCAAAAGAAACTGCTCACGAATGGAAAAGCCTTTAAGAGAACCGATGACCGCTGGGGCGGCACCGTGTGGTACATGGACGAAAAAGGAGAGCGTAAGCGCAAATCGTTTTCCGGCACGACAAAAGCAGAAGTCACCAAGAAGATGACAGACTACGTTGCTGCTTTCAATGATGCCTTGCAGGAGTCGGACGAGTCCCGCAGAACACTCAAGGAGAGCATGACCCACTGGCTACAGGTTTTTAAGTTCCCCTCAGTGGAGCGTACCACCTACGACCGCTGTGAATGTACGGTAGAACACCAAATTTTTCCTCTGCTTGGAGAGAAAGTAATAGGTGACATCAGCGCCGCAGACCTCAAAGAAGTGCTGAACCACTGGATGAACCAGGACTACGCTTACACCACAGTCAAAAAGGTTTACATTGTCCTAAACGAATACTTCCGTTACCTGACCCAACAGGAAATCCTAACAAAGAATCCCATGAACAGCGTACCCATGATCAAGAAATCGAACTTCATGGCGGCACAAAGCAAGGAAGATTTACCCACGCAGGAAACGGTTACAGTTTTCACTCCAGAGGAAATAGAGAAATTCAAGGCAGAGGCATTCAGTAAATTCAGTAACGGCAAGCCCAAGTACCAGCAGCCAGCGGCCTACATTCTCATGCTAAATACCGGACTCCGCACCGGTGAACTGCTTGGCCTTCTCAACAGCGACATCAATTTGGAGGGCAGATACCTTGAAGTGCGCCAGAACGTCAAGGAAGTGTGCAGGCGAGAGGGGACAGACTACGTCCCTGGCCGAGAGGTAAAGGTGGGCAAGACCAAGACAGCCACCAGTAAGCGCCGTGTACCCCTAAATGGGGCCGCAGTGCAGGCGGTAAGGGAGTTGCGCCAGGAGCGCGATTTCGGCCCCACAGCGCCCCTCGTGAGCGACGCGAAGGGCGACTACACCAGGCCAGTGAACTTCCGCAAGAGGTACTACCGGATTTTGAAAGCAGCGGGCATAGATCAGAAAGGATTGCACAGTTTAAGACATCATTTTGCGACCCAACTGATAAACGGCGTGAAACAGCCTGACGGCACCATCAAAGCACTCTCGCCCCGGCAGGTGGCCGATCTCCTAGGCCACAGCACCTCACAGATAACCGAGATGTACTACGTCAAAAAAGACACGACCCGCCTGCAAGGAATCACAGACGGGTTCATTTTTTAGCGAGAGCAAGGCGGCACAAGGGAGAGCGCCCCGGATTTTTGATGATTTATTGATGATGTACCAGACGGAAAAGCTAGAAACGGATACGAACAGAAACGAAAAAAGCGCAAAACACACGCCATAGAGAGCGGCATCGTAGACCGCAGCCCACCACCCCAAAACACGAGAAAAGCCCGGAATTCCTTGGAATTCCGGGCTTTGTCAGACTTGCCGGAGGCAACGTCTTTGTGAAGTGGATATGAAAAAGATATTTTGTCAAATCTGTGGGTGTATCTGAACCTTTACTGAATTTAGCTTTTTGGATTATCTTTAAGAAGGGGAGTTATTGAACTTAATACGAAACTGTGCTATAATAAAAATATTACTCAAGTTCTCAAAACGTGACAATCACGCAGTTCTGCAGTGGCATTGAAAATATGATTTCCAGGAAGTGAGAAGTTATATGACAGTGTACGATGCTCTTAATCAGATTGAGAGCAATTCTTTTGAATTTCTTGAGATATCTGCTTTTCAGGACAAATCAAATAATTTTGATAGTGAGAGAGATAAACGGATATATGATTTAATAAAGAATATCTGTAGCATGTATGTGAAAATATCTGATACCAAGATAGAATTTCAACCTTTCATCACATTAATGGAAAAACGGTCATTCGGCATTCAGGATATGACCAAAGAGGATTATGGATTATTAGAATCCATAGACTTCTCTTTGCTTCCTGTCAACATTCGCGCTAGGCTTGCTGATTTACTGTGGACGGAAAAGAAAATCTATTCTTATGCAATTGTTGCGATAAATTCTTATATGATTTTATTTGACCAACTATTTTCAGACGATGAATGGTTGGAAAGTTTGAATATGATTCGAAGAGCAATATCCATATCGATATCGATTAACGAAAAGGAAAAATGTACTGAAGCATGTGAATCAGTGTACAAGCATATCCTTAGAATTGATGGGATGGACAAATCTTTCTTATCGATCCGTCTTATAAGCATTGTGATAAGAAAAAAATACGGTGATATCGATACAATAATTAATATCTTGAACAAAATCATTATGAATAACCATTCTAATGTTCACATTGTTGAAGCGACTTATAAATTGTTAGGTGACTGCTTTAAGTGGAAGGGAGACAATGCGGGTGTTTATGATGCTCGTATAGCTTTAGGCCATTATTATGAAGCGAAAGCCGAAGAGCTGACAGGAGATGATTTTAGATCGCTTTCTATTGCAGTTGATTACTTACAAAAATCTATTTTCATTTACAGAAACTGTAAGTTGGCAGAAAAGGCGGAAAAGGCCCAAAAGAAAATGGTATTCCTTCAGAGTAAAATTCCACAAACTATGGGAGTTATCCATAGAAAATATGATGTGAGCAACTTGAGCCAATATATGAATGAAGTTTTTGATGGCTTATCATTCAGTGAGGCTCTTTTACGGCTTATTCAATTCACAAGTTTCCGAAAGAAAGAGGATATGAAAAAAGATGTGCTTAATGCGTTAAAAGAATATCCTCTATCGCATTTGTTTGGAAAAAAGGCTATTAATTCTGCCGGACAAACCACCTTTGCTTTAAAACCCTTGGATATGCATGACCCTGAGAGCGATTCACAAATACTGAATGCACATATACATCAGCGATTGCTGGAATATGAAACTATCGACGGAGATTTATTTTTAAGGATAGCATTGGGAATTATAAGAAACAAATATGATTTCCAAATTACTGACTTGGATTTTTTAATTCAAGATAATCCTATCATCCCTCAAGGGCGTGAATCGATATTTAAAAGTGCAGTATATATGGCATTAAAAGGGCAGGAATATGAAGCTATTCATATACTGTCATCGCAAATAGAGAATCTATTTCGGAATTTAGCACGAGAGTTAGGTGCACTTACGGTTACGCTAGAAGATGATGGTACCTCCAAGCAGAAACTTCTTACTTCTGTCTTTGATTTACCAGAACTTGTAGATGCATATGATAATAATATTCTATTTCTATTTAAAGGATTACTTAACGAACAAGCAGGTGCAAATATCCGAAATAATGTCGCACATGGGTTGTTAACGGAAACATCCGCTAAGTCAGGAGTTTGCATTTATTTTATCTGTGCTGTCATTCGTTTGTTATCGTATACTTCCTCTGAATGCGTTAATATTCTTAACAGTCCCAAGCTGAAAGACTTAAAGCCGCCAGATAGGGACATCATGCCAGTATTATCATAATGCGGTGAAAAAATACTCTTGTTCTATTTCGAAAAAAACCGATGAACTTTTGATGCGAGTAGGAATCTAACATGATTATGATTTCAAGATATCTTGTTCAACTTCTAGCCCTCCTGCAAAAATTACTTTGATCCTGTCCTTGGATTCGACCACTACACATTCCAGCACCTGCCGTGCCAAACGGTCATCGTATTCCATGGGGTGATTCTCAAGCCCATCCAGGATAGTGAAAATCTCATCCAGCCTTGATTTCGTATTCTCCTTTTCCTGCTGTACATTATCGTATTGAGTGAGCTGTTGTTCAAGGCTGCTTTTCTCAGCCATGAGTTCTGTGGCCCTTTGCTCGTCGAAATCTTCGACTGTATCCGTGGCTATGGCCTGAAGCATGGTCCTGAACTCTGCATCGATTTCTGCAATCCGAATCTGAATATCCATGCTTTTATCTTCAGTATCACCAGTGTCCAGTCCCATGCCGATGTGCAACTTCAGTGTGCCTAGCACATCGGCGCTCTGTTTTGCCGTCCGCATGATTGCCGTCATGATGGCCTCTTGTAGCACACTTTCATCCATGGTGGGGGAGTGATGGCAGTATTTTTTGCCGAAGTCCAGCCGGTTGATGCACCGCCAGACCGCTTTTTTCTCACTCTTAACTGTCCAGGTGCATCGCCGGTATGGGGTACCGCACTCACCGCAGACCAGGAGTTCCGTCAGAGCGTACTTGCTGGAGTATCGGCCCTGCTCCGTCTTTGTACCTACCTGTTTAACTTTTCGCTTGCCTGTGCGCCGGGCCAGTTCTTCCTGCGCCCGACTAAAAGTAGCGGGATCAATGATGGCAGGATGGTTATTCTCGACGAAGTACATGGGCCGAGCCTTGCCGTCGTTGCGCCTGACTTTTTTGCTGATACAATCCACAACATAGGTCTTATTGAGAACTGCATTTCCAGCATATTTTTCATTTGAGATAATTGACTGTATTGTCCCAGGCACCCATCTGCCGGAACCGGTAGGAGTCGGGATGCCATCAGCAGTCAAGTCATTTGCAATGGTAGTCATACTGTCACCGGCCAGAAAGCTGGTATAAATTCGTTTTACCACTTCGGCCTGCTCCGGGTCAATCTCCGGCTTGCCGTCAGGTCCACGACGGTATCCCAGGAACCGCTTATATTGGAATGGCACCTTGCCCTCTTTCGCACTCTGGTTCTTACCCCATATGACGTTGGCGCTAATGTTCTCGGATTCGCTCTGGGCGATGCTGCCGTAAATGGTGATATAAAACTCAGCCCCAGGCTGGGTGCTGTGGATGTTCTGTTCCTCGAAGAAGATGTCCACACCTATCTCCTTAAGCATACGCACATATTTTAACACGTCAGCAGTGTTCCTTGCAAACCGGCTGATGGATTTTGTAATAATCATGTCAATTTTGCCACGCCGACACATTTTAATCATTTTATTGAATTCATCGCGCTTTTTGGTGCTGGTGCCGGAGAGTCCCCTGTCTGCAAAGATGCCCACGAAGGCCCATTTTGGCTCACTTCGTATCTTTTCGGTATAGTATCTTACCTGCACGTCATAGCTGTTCAATTGTTCCTCCTGGGCCGTGGAAACGCGGCAATAGGCGGCCACCCGGAGCTGCCTGTGTGCCTGCTTGATTTCTTCAGCAATATCGACTTTGGCAGGAATTTTGCGAACTACTTTCTGCGGAGTAGTCGTTGTCGGCTGCATATTCTTCACCCTTTCTGATAGTCTGATTATTTATTAGTGTGATTGCAACTGTGCCATTTTTGTCGAGGTGGATGCTTTGCACTGCCCTCTTAAAAAGTGGCATAGAAAAAGCTGAAAGCGGCTCCGTGTTTGCAAGAGTCGCTTTCAACCTATGTGCTGTATATGAAGCGGAATCAATATCCGCATATTTTAGGGAGACACATTCCAGCATTTTTTGCCGTAGGGTGTCCTTGTCATAATCGAGCGTATCCAGTGTCCGGGCAATTTCATTCTCTATTTTGCGAACCTGCACACTTGGCTCATGCTCTGGCTCAGCGGAAACTTGCACCAACTCAGGGTTGACAATCACTGTATTAAGCAGTACAGTAATATCATCGAGCAGAACATCATCTGGCTTGTGAATCACCGTGCGGCAGTCGGCGTTGGAGCATATCCATCTTTGCTGACACTTTTTGAACCGGCTGTCGTGCCTGCGATTCATTTCATGACCACAGACCGGACAAATCACTGGAACATCAATATGGAATATTTTAGCGCTGCGGTCGGTGCCAGCTTGCGTATTCTTTTCAGTCTTCATCTGGCACAGTGCTTGGTGCGTTTCCATGTCAATAACCGCAGGAAAAGCACCCATACCAACATACCGATCATCTTCAATTAGTCGCATGATTCTGGATTTGTTCCAGCCGGTAACGCCGGGCTGGTACTCCACGTTTTCCACATTCAGCTGGTTGGCGATATCTAGCAGGGACAGTCCCTTCAAGTAATCGCCGAAAATGCGTTTTAGCACAGTAACTTCCCGCGGACAGGTTACTATTATGCCGTCCTGGTACTGATACCCGAAGAGGATATTTCTCTTTTTCATGCTGTGCCACACCTCGCATTCTCCGGGATTTTTTCGGTGAGTGCCAGCCCACCGATGAGATGGAAAGCCAACTGCGCATTATCCACAACCGTAATGCTCTGGACGATTTGCTCGAATAGCTGCTGGTCGAAGGGGGTACCCGGCACATATTCTGCCAGGATATCATCCAGTGATTTCAGTGTATCCATCAGTTCGTCATCTCCATCCTCTGCCAGAGCCTTTCTACGATCCAGCCGCAGGGCATTGATTTTGTTGCTTATCACCGAGGACTGCGCAGCAAAATCAGTGGCATTGAGAATGCCGTTGGTGTGGAGCCGGGCAACCACCAGATTCTGCGCACTCAAGTCGGCTATCTGCTTGTCGATCTGGCGGATTCTATCTTGGCTCTCAACATTGCGGCTCTGCATGAGTTCTAACTGATGGATGAGTGTCCCCAGCAGATTCTGACGGTGAGCGGCAAGTTTATCGACCATCAAGCAGAAAGTGTCATACACAGCATTTTCCCGCACACGGCGATTTGAACATTTAGTGGCACCTGCGGCCCTGCCGTTACACAGCCAGTATACCGTGCCATTTACAAGTTGCCTACGGAAACTTCTCCCACAATCTGGACACTGTAGCAGGCCGGATAGCAGATATTTGTTTACCTTTCTGTCAGCATTGCTCCGCACTTTTTGTAATCTCTGTGCAGCATAATATATTTCTTTGCTGATGATTGGAGGATTACTGTTCTCCACATAATACTGAGGCTTTTCGCCACAGTTTCGAACCTGCCGGAAGGGGAGGGTGTCTGTTGTGAATTTTTTCTGCAAAAGTGCATCGCCCATATATCGTTCGTTGTTCAATACATAATCAATGGTATGGTGATACCACTTTTTCTGACTATACCTGCGGGGAACTCTCTCTGCATTAAGGATATTGGCGATGTTTTGTTTGCCGATGCCTTGCAGATACAGGTCGAAAATCCTGCGTATCACAGCCGCCTCATCTTCCTTGACGGCGAGCAGGCCGTCCACCATCTCAAACCCATACGCAGGCGCGTTGCAGTTAAATTCGCCGGATTCCATGCGCTTTTGGTAGCTCCAGCGCATATTATCTGAGATGGTGATGCTCTCCTGCTGGGCGGCCATGCCGGGGAAGGTCACCAGCATTTCCATGTTCATCTTGTCGCTGTCGATACCCTGTTCCTCGAAGTAAATGCTTACACCCATCTCTTTGAGGCTACGCAGGGCTACAAGCAGTTCCTGCGTATTCCGGGCGAAGCGGGACACTGATTTGGTGATGATACGGTCAACCTTGCCCAGCTTACAGTCACGGATGAGCCGGTTCAGCTCATCACGCTTTTTCATGTCCGTGCCGCTCAGCCCTTCGTCAGCGTACACGTCAACCAGCCGGTACTGCGGATTTTTACGCTCATAATCCTTGTAGTAGCGAATTTGCGCCGCAAAGGAGTGTAGCTGGTCAGCAGAGTTACTGGACACCCGGCAGTAAGCGCCCAGCCGGATAACCTTTGGAATATCCGGTTTCCGGCTGATATCTGTTACAGTCATTTGCATCTTTCCTTTCTTATAGATTTACCTTGTGGCAACACCAAGGATATCACAAGAGTTCAAATACATCCAGTGTAAGCGGCCAGAGTTTTCACTCTAGACATATATTTTTTCGGCATCGTAATGAGCAGCGCTGATCTGCAAAACTCGCTCGTATTCTTCCTGGGTGATGAGCTGCATTTTCAGCAGCAGGTGGAGCATATTCACGCTGTAGCAGAAAGCAGAATTATTGATGTCGTTGTTCATAAAAGCGCCTCCATATATTTGAGTCCAAAACTGACGATGATAGCGTGGTCAACCCGGCCCATGGCAGCCTTGTCTAGCCTACCGCTATAACGGATGAGCCGTTGTTTATCGATAGTCCTGATTTGTTCCAGCAGAACAACAGATTCCATCTCCAACCCATCCGCATGGACAATGACATGGGTGGGCAGCTTTGCTTTATCTGACTTACTTGTAATAGCTGCCACAATGGTGGTGGGGCTGAACTTGTTTCCGGTGTCATTCTGGATAACGAGAACAGGGCGTGTGCCCTCCTGCTCACTGCCAACCACCGGCGATAAATCGGCGTAGTAAATTTCACCGCGCTTGACTATTTTCATATTTCCCTCCGTAAGTAGAGGCAGCAGTCAAAAGGGCGGACTGCCGCTTTGTATCAATCGTTTTACTTGTCCATATTTGTCCTCAACACCCCTGGACAGGGAACGCACCTTCCGGCCTGTGCACATGAGATATTTCATATCTCGGCCTCATTGGAATCACACCACCCCCAGGATCTCTGCGGGGCGCCCTCCTTTGCTGCGACGGGTCACGCTCGGCTTTAGGACGGGACGCAAGTATCATTATCCCTTCTGCTGGTCATCGCCATCGTTGGATGTGCATTCCATCGTCTGAGCCTGGAGGCGTATAGTTAACGCCACCGCGTTAACTATTGGCGTCCGCTCATGTAGCTGCCGCTCCTCACGGCGGCAGAAGGAAAGTAAAAGGTGCGCTGGATATGCGGTTGTCAAAGAGCAAGGAGGGGAATAAGAAAGACCCCTCACTTTCCATGCCGAAAAGTGAGGGGTCTGCACAAGAGAAATTTTTAATTTCTCAAAAGTTTTTTGAGTTTGGCAAGGAGCCGCTCCTTGCGATAGTGGATTGCATTGTGATACACGCCAATCTGAGCAGCGTATTCACGTTCCGTCTGCTGATTGATGTATAGTGCTTGTATAAGCTCCCTGTCATCTACAGACAACTGCGCCAAAGCCTTCCGAAGCTTGTCCAGCAAAAGATTCCTTTCTGCCTGTCCTTGCGTATCGGCTACGGTATCTACCAAGATATCCTCGCCATTGAAATCATCCGTGGTGAGCATATCGTAGGAGAAGTCGCCGTTGTCATTTGAACGCTCGTTCAAATATTTTTGGCGGCGCTGCTCACAGTAGAATGCCTTGTATGCATCTACGGACACTTCCATCAACATACCATGCAGAGGCAGGAAATACCTGCCCAGGTATGTATCTTTCTGCTGGTGGAACTGAGCATAGCTGAGTTCCAGGTACGTTCCGTTTTCCAAGACGAACACTTTCTTCGGTGCGTATTTCACCATCTATTCCTCCAATCAATCTGTTTTGGGTTGCAAAACGATTGATTGGGGTGGGCCACGACACTGTGCGGAAGAACAAGTGTAACTCATGAAAAAGGCATTCTTGTTGGCGGTTAGGCCAACAAGAATGCCTTTGCTGTATTTTACTTCATGTTTATATGTATGGAGGCTTGCGGCACAAAGTGGAAATGTATTTTAACAACATATCGTAGGCTCACTTCCATGTCAGAACCTCCATATTGTACTGAATTAAAATACATGATAATACGAATTAACTAACATTCCAGCAAGGAAGAGTGTATTGTAAAATGCATATGAGGTGAAATATAATGCCGAACTATGCGAAGCCCTTGGGGGATACCATCAGAAAGGCGCGGGTAAAACTCGGATTTACACAGCGCGGCCTAGCAGAACAGCTCCACATTGACGAAAGAACCGTTCTTAACATCGAAAACTATCACGGAAATCCGGAAATGAGAATTCTCTATCCTCTTGTCAGAACCCTAGAAGTAGACCCGTGGGATATTTTCTATTCAGAGTTGGAACAGGAAAGCAAGGCGTTCCGGCAATTACGGATACTACTAAAAGAGTGCAGCGATGATGAGATCGCTGCACTACTCCCGGTCGTACAAGCCACTCTTGCCATTGTCAAGGCAAAAAGCGGTGCGGTTATTGAGAAAAACTAATCTTCTGCCTCGTCATTGACCACCAATTTGAGATTGATGACACCGATTCGTATTGTCTTTTTACATCTCGGACAATAGAGTGGGAAATTCAGCAGTACTGTATCCTGTTGCACCTTTGTGCGTGTTTTTGCCTTGCAGATGGGACAGTGAATCCAGTAGTCCTTTCGATCTTTATTATCCATATTAACACCTCCGGCGGTACTAGCTCTGTGTCTGTGCAACTGGCTTTGACCGCCTTTTTTAGTTGTGGTTGATACGCTACTATTTCATTTCCTGGGTGTACAGTACACCTTTTTTTAGCCGCAGAACTACATCGGCCTGCTTTGCCAGTGCATTGGAGTGTGTTACGATTACCACACACTTTCCAGATTTATGTACGCTGTCTTTTAAGATAGCAGTGATTTCATCGGCAGTATCCTCGTCAAGATTGCCGGTAGGCTCGTCCGCGAGAATGACCTGCGCGTTGCTGGCCAGAGCGCGGGCAATGGCTACTCGCTGTTGCTGACCGCCGGACAGCTTCAAAACATTCCGCTTACTTTCTTCGTTGGTCAAGCCCAGTTGTTCCAGAATGGGCAGGGACGGCACCTTTGAGGTCAGGGACACGTTTTCCAATGGTGTCAGATAGTCAATCAGGTTGTAGCTCTGGAAGATGAACGCCACATGGCTGCGCCTGTGATTGGCAAGCCCTGTCAGGGAAATATCTTCACCCTGGTACAAAATCTGACCGTTGGTAGGGCTGTCCAACCCACCCAACAATGACAGCAGTGTGGTCTTGCCGCACCCGGACGGGCCGAGGATGGCGTACATCTTGCTCTGCTCCATTTGCGCGTTGATATCGCGCAAAACAGGCTTACCATTTTCGTAGGCGTATTGCAGATTTTTCATTTCTAAAATGCTCATTGTGGAACCTCCTTTAGCTCATCTGTGATAGAATGTTTTTCGGCTTCATTCTTATAACCGGCAGGGATGCCAGCATGACAGCGATGGCACATATAAAGATTCCCAGCAGGCAGACCCACAAGAAGCTTGTCGGCGTAACATGGACTTCTACGCTGTCCGGCGTTACCATGTTGGTGGTGTCATATGGGATGTACTGGCCAGTGATGTCCAAGTATTCTGTTCCATCGTCGGGAAGTTCTATCTGCATTTCCGGTTGATTCTGCGCCGCCTGTGCGAACAGCAGATTGCTTGTGCCTTGTGCCATCGCGCCGCTGGTGAAGTAGGATAGTCCAAAGGCTGCTATGGCAATCATCAGTGTTTCCAGGATGTACTGTGTTACGACCTGTACCTTACTCATGCCGACGGAAAGCAGGATACCAGTTTCGTGTGTGCGCTGTTTTATCCACATATGGAGGATAAGCGCTAATATCCCGATACTAACAATTACGATTCCGATAATCAATCCTGTTACCATGCTCTGCATAGTGGTCAGAGAGGATGCCACGGCTTCGTAGGCAGTATTATCAACGGTTAGTTTGAAGCAGCTCCAGTCCAGGTCTAACTCCTGTATCTGTACCGCAATCTTATCTATGTCTCTGGGATCGTCCACAAAGAACTCTACACCATTGTCATACTGGATAGCATCGTTCATCATGATCTCCTGCATGGCCTTGTGGTCGATGATCAGGCGGTTCCGCTTGTCTGTTGACGTGGTGTTAAATTGTCCATCGTCCATGGTAACTTCATATATTCCGACGATTTTCAGTGATACGTTAGGATAGCCGCCTGCGTCATAGCAGCATTGCACCGTGATGGTATCACCCAGCTTCAAGCCGTTTCTTTCAGCAAGCGCGGTGCTGATCAGGGCGGCGTGATCGTCCTCGGGAGTGATGTGACGGCCCCCTACCAGTTTGAAAGCCCCTCGTCGGAAATAGTTGAAATACTCGGAATTCGTAACGGAGGGAAGTGCGCTGTAATCTCTCACTTGCCCGAAGTTAATGCCTGGAATAAACGAAAAATCCATTGCAAAGACGCTGCCAAAGCCTATACCGTTATAGTCACGGATACCTTTGACGGTCGAGACCTTTTCAATATCTGCGTCCGTGATCGGCGTACCTGTGTAGTCTACCAGCACACCGCCAATGCCCTGCTGGTATGTCCAGTTCTGGCTGTTGTCCATATCCCGTTCCAGCTTGATACTCCCGCCCACGGACTGCCGCAGGCTCAATGCGGACTGGTCTGCCGCTGTTAGGATGGAAAGCCCGGTGAGAACGAAGGTGGAGATTATAAGCAGGGTAAGCAAAAGAATTATGGATTTTCCTCGTTTTCGGGTCGTGTATAGAAATGCACGTTTTATGATGTTCATGGCCTGACCTCCTTAACTTAATTTGGATAGAATTTCTTTAGGTTGAAGCCGCATAGTGGGGCAGGCGGCTATGATTATGCCAGTTGTTGCAACCACCGTTTCAAGTGCATACTGCGCCAGTAGTTCCCAAGCGGAGATCGTCATACTGACAGTTCCAATCATGCTCTGCAAAACTGCACCGATCTGCACGGTTGCGAGGTAGCTGATCGGACAGGATATTATCGTGGAGAGCAGCAGAATCGTCCAAGTTTCGATTAGAAATTGTGCCAGTATATGCCCTTTTGAAATCCCCATTGCCAGGAATATTCCCACTTCGTGGATGCGTCCACGGATACGCATGGCGAGTATCAGAAGTAGGACTATGGTACTGACCACGATTGCCGCTACTATCAGCACTGTGGTAAGCTGGCCTATTGTCGCAAGCTGGGTGGAGATAGCGTCATACTCCGCTGTGTTCGTTTGCAGGATGTAATCCCCATCTATTTGTTCCATGACCGTTTCCAGGTTGGCAGGGTCAGTGACAAAGAAGTCTACGCACTCTATGTCGCTCCCTACCGCGCCGAGGTCTGTCAAAATCGTATCGGTGTCAAACTCCATGCTGGGGTCGCTCTCGTAGATACCGATGATTTCCACGGTTGCAACCGGGTCAGCAAAGGACAATTTGTCACCAACCTGCAAGTCGTTTTCTTCTGCTAGTTCCTGGCTGACCAGGGCCACACACTCATCATCCTCGGTGATATGACGTCCCTTTGCCAGCGTTAAAATACCGCTGGTAAAGTTCTGATTCCAGGCAGATTCCATATTTGCAGAAATCGGACCGGAAGGCATACCGGATGGATAGATAAAGCTGCCAGCCGTTGCGGACATAGATTGCTGGGCATTGTACGCCTTGATTTCGGGAGCGTCCGCAATCTGTTGGATGTCTTGCATAAAAACCGGTGCAAACTTCATAGCGTAGTCATTACCGTCGGTCTCGAGTTCCAGCGGCTTTCCACGCAGGGTAAAGGACGCGCCCACGGTTTCCCGCAGGTTTGCGGCTGCGCTCTGCACCGCACCCAGCATAGTAAAGCTAAGCGTAATGAAAACCGTGACCAGCAGAAAGAGCAGGAACAGGGTCAGGCTTTTTCCTGTTTTCCGTGTGTCGTACAGGATAGCCCGTCGTAATGTGTTCAAAAAAATACCTCCAATCCGTTTAGGATGGAGGTATCATATCACGCCAATATGGAGCTAATATGGGTGGTGTGTGGATCTAATATGGAATTGGCTCAAAATGTGATCTCAAATGACATCCCAGTCATGTTTTTGGATGGCGTGAAGGCAAAGGGGATGTCTAAAGATTTCAAAGTGGTGGCAACAAGGTATAGGCCAAGGCCATTCCCGCCGGTTGCGCGGTCGCGGCCATAGTCGGGCCGGTAGAACGGTTCAAAAATATGGACTAGGTGTTCCGGCGGGATGGGGGTGCATTCATTTTCCACTACAAGCTGTCGCCCATGACAGGAAACTGTAATGATACCATTGGGTTTTGTGTAGGATACAGCATTTGCCAGAACATTAGAGATTGCTTTCTCCAACATCCCTCTTGGCAAGCACACCGTATGCGGTTCGCCCAACTCTACATTCATAGTAAGCCCCTTGGATTTCGCTATGATTTGGTATGGCTCCAAAACAGATTCCAGCACATCGGCGACAAGAAATTCCGTCTGTTCCTGCTCCCCGGCAAATTCGGCCTTGGTTGTGTCCAGAATTTCTTTTATCATCTGTGCCAGCCGGTCGGTCAAATCCTTGCACTTAGCAAGGTAAGTGGCATGGTCTTTGTATTTGCCTACGCCCAGCAGCATATTTTCCAGCATGGCGCTAACGGCGGTGACAGGAGTTTTCAACTCATGGGACGCAGCTCGGAGAAAATTTGTCTTTTGTGCGTCGGCAGTTTCAACTTTTTGAATTTCCTGCTCCAAGTCTTGAATAGTAGAAAGTAAGGTGTGGTATAAATTATTCACGTTGTCAGCCAACATACCGATTTCATCCTGCGTATCTACCGGGCAAATTATATCAGGCTGCAATCCCTGCATTTGCTCTGCTGCGGCGCTGATTTTCGTGATAGGCCGGGAGAACATTTTGGAGTAGGCTAGAGAAAATAGCACGGAAATAACCGCACATAATGCGAATGTTATTGGCAGTATCATCAGTACCACATGGATGGCATCTTCAATGTGCTGTCGAGAAACAATAGCGGAGATCGTGCCCGCTCCCTCGGCAAATGTCTCGGTTACGTTGAAATAATCTGCGCCGCCATAGGGGTTCTCTGCCAGGGAGATTTTCAAGCCATCATCTGTACTGTCCGCGATAATTGTCACTTCGGTCTTGCCCTCTGGCTGAGTTGCGCCGATTTCTTCCTGGAGCAGGTTCACGTCATAGGAGAAGCCGTCATAAGTAACAGATGTATTTGCTTTCCACCTGGCGGCAAAGGCGGTCACACTGTCTATTCTTTTCTCTGGCGGGACAGTGAGAACCTCCTGGGACAGGAGCCCCACATCATTTTCCAATTTCTTTTTCTGCTGGTAACTGTATGCTTGCGGCATGAGAAAGTAAATCAGCGCATGGGACAGCAGAACGATGATAAGCATTAGGCTTAACGTGTAGAGGAATGTCTTTGGAAAAATTTTAAGTTTCTTCATTGGCTGACCTCTAATTTATATCCGATACCTTTGACTGTCTTAATGCAGTCCAGGTGTAGCTTCTTCCGCAGGTTCTTGATATAGGTGTCCACCAGGCGGTCAAGGACTTCTGAGCTGTTGCCCCATACGGCGTCAAGGATTTGGGAACGTGAAAGCACAAGCCCCTGGTGTTCCACCAACAGCTTGAGCAGATCAAGCTCCCTGGCAGTGACATCCAATTCACCAGTGGAATCATGAGCAGAGTAGCCCGAGAAATTGACTGTCAAACAGCCATACGTCCATATGCGGATGGGTTCCTGGGGATTGCTTCTGCGCAATAGGGCTGCAACACGTTTGCCCAGAATCACCATGGAAAAGGGCTTTGTCATGTAATCGTCAGCCTGTCCGTCAAAGCTAGCGACCTGGGTCTGCTCATCCTCCATAGCTGTCAGCATAAGTACCGGGACTTGGCTGGCCTTGCGGATGGAGTTCAACACTACCAGCCCTGTGACGGTGGGGAGCATAATGTCCAGCACAACAAGATCTATCTTCTGTGCTAAAAACAACGTGATGGCTTCGTCCCCATCAAAAGCGGGAATTACAGTGTGTCCAGCTTCTTGCAAGTATTCACAAACGGCTTCGTTCGTGTCGATATCGTCCTCAACAATTAGTATGGTTGCCATTGGCGCACCTCCTTTGGTTTAGTATAACATGGCAATGTGGAGGATATATGGAATTTTTCAATTTTCACAAGGATTATAGCCGCACTCTAGCAATAAATCAAGCCCACAATTGTAAACAAGGAGATAAATGTATATCTTTTCTTTCTGCTGTACTCTCTTTTCACTTGGGTAGTTCATTACACCTTCCATGGTGACAGGAGGCACCTACCACTATGAGGGTACAATATCTCTCTGGTGGGAAGTGTGTTTTTACCGCAGAAAAATGTACACATTGTTATCAGCATTTCTCGCCTTAGAACCGTACGTGACAGTTTCCCGTCATACGGCTCAAGCATTTCATCACGCTTTCGCGCGGCGCTCCAAGAAAATTTGCTGGCAATGTTTGTGGACGTAGGCCATATTGTTGACCTCGGCCGTGCCGCCCATATTGATTGGTGTTTTGTAAAATATTTCTTTATCTTCACCAATATCCATGGAAAGCCCACAGTGAAAACAACACCCATTTTGTTCTTTCCAGACCTTTTTGAACTGTCCGGAGAGATACTTCATCCCGCGCTGGAATTTGCGGTCTTTGAAATATTGGGTATCAAAATAGGGGTTTGCATCCATTCGTACTTTGGTATGGCGAATGATGGGGAAGTAGGCAATATTCACTAGCCGCTCCTTATCTGTAGAAAATATCCAGTTTTGCAGTTCCCGGCTGTGCCAATAATTCCTCACTATCCACTTGCGGTTCTTGTTAGGGTGGCGGCGCTTGGTCCATCTCCACAGCATTTCGTAGAGGATATGGTCAATACGGGAGAATGCCTCACTGGAACAGACGGATTGATGGTAGTTCGCCCAGCCCCGAAGCTGCTGGTTCAACTTGCGTATCAACTGCCCTTGCCCCCATGATTTGCCTTGCCCTAAAACCGTATCGTGCAGCTTGGAGATAAAGGCTTTCACAGACTTTTGTGACGGCCTGACAATGAGCTTTCCCTTAAACTTACGAAATGTCCAGCCCAGCATATCAAAACCGTTATCAATATGAGTGATGACCGTTTTTTCTTCGGATAGTTCCAGACCCCTGGTTTGCAGGAAATCGCGGATGATTTCTTTTGCTTCTTCCGCAATCTCCTTGGTAGCCGCAGTGACAATAAAATCATCGGCATAGCGCACCAGATTGACCTGGCTCTTGTTGTGGACGAACGCACTGTATTTCCCTTTCCTGCTCATGTCAAAGCGGCTTGATAATACTTGCTGTAAACCATCCAGCGCCATGTTGGCGAGGATGGGGGAGATGATACCGCCTTGTGGTGTGCCTTCATCCGTAGGGAACAGTTCTCCCTGGAAGACGAAACCGGCTTTTAGAAATTGCTTTAATACAGACTTGTCCATGGGAATATTGTCTATAAGCCATTGGTGGCTGATGTGGTCAAAACACCCTTTGATATCTCCTTCCAGCACCCACTCCGGGGAAAAGCTGCGGCTAAGGGCCGTGAATATATATTCACAGGCATCTTGGGCACAGCGCCCTTTGCGGAAGCCAAAGGATTTTGTGTCTGCTGTTGTTTCCGACACCGGGTCGAGAGCCAGTGCATAGAGCGCCTGCATGGCCCTGTCATACATACAGGGAATCCCTAGCGGACGTTTCTTTTTCTTGCCCGGTTTCTCGATATACACCCGGTGGAGCGGTTTTGCCTTGTAGCCTTTGTCTGTCAGGGTGAGCGCACCCCGCATTTTTGCAGCAGGGGTACTCCAAAGCTGTTTGTCCACGCCGGGCGTGTTCTTGCCTTTGTTCGTGGTCACCTTTCTGACAGCCAGCACTTTCGCGTAGTACGAATGAACTAACAAATATTGTAGTCTTTTCACTGTGTTCCATTTCTTTTCTTGGGTCGCCTTAGCAATCCTGGCTTGCAGCCTATTAACTTCCAACTCCGCTTTCTTCCAGTCGATGGATTTCCACTGATGGGAAAGCGCAGTCTTGTCCGGCAACCTCTCAGGGAGTTTACGCCCTGTCGTTGAATGATTACCGTTCATAGGTTTACCTCCATTTCTTGCCATGAAATACCATGGGATAAGTCAGCGCCCTTTCAGGCTGGGGCAAAGTTTGAACCCCTATCCCGCCCCATTACAGAGCAGGCATTCGCTTTTTATCCTGTTCCTCTACCCTCTGCGCCGTTTCTTCTCCTTGCGGGGTTGATACCTTTCCATTCCTGGAAAGGAACGCATAGGGCTTACCACGTTCCGCGTAACGAATAATTATGCGTGCTTTAGGAGCCGTCTATGAGCCGGGAGGATTGTGTCCATTTGTCCAGGGTACAAGACACTTCCCCAGACCACCTCCGCACCTTTTGGTTCAGGCGGTTGCGTCTGATAACGCCAGCCTTATTTCGCCTGTTCAACGTAACGACCCTTACAACGGTTCACATTACATTCTCCATGGCACGCTTATCCTGGCAGTACGACCGCATTAGGCTTGCAGTTTTCCCACGTTGTCCCACAGGCTCCCCACCCCGCCGTTACCAGCGGCGCAGGCTGTGGTAGGATTACCCCAAATGGATAGGGCAGCTTCTTAGGCAATTCTGTTACGCGACTTCGTGTCGCACATCCTGGACGTTATCCACGATAATTTCTGCTCCCTCCTTGCCGTAGTTCTTCTCCAACTGTGCAAAGGATTGGATAATGGGCACAATCTGCAATCGGCGGGAGCGGGAGGCGGAAAACATCATTTCCGCTGATTCAATTTTTGGAATCGTCCCGTACTCGTCACAGAAGAAAATGCACCTGTTTTTCAGTTTACCGCCGTTTTCATCTGCCACAGAAAGTATCTCCCGGTAGAGCTGCTGAATAATGAGTGAAATCATAAAAAACGAGTTAGGATTTTCCTCCGGTAGGATAACAAATACGGCGCACTTCTCGTTGCAGAATCTTTCGGCGTCTATCTCCGTATCAAAGCATAGAATCTGTTCAAGTTCGCTGTCGAGGAAGGAATTGAGGCGCGACAACGCAGTACCCATCACACTGGCCATGGATTCCTTTGAGGTGTTCAGCGCGGCCCCGGCAAACCATTTTGCTTTGTGGTCGTTGGGCAGCATGGACATGAGCTGCTGGAACTGATTTTGCCCTTTCTGCTGAGAAGGAGCCAGAAGTTCTTGGATAATTTTGAACACAGATACAATGTGCCGTTTCTGTGGCTCACAGAACTCTGCCACCAACAGGATTGTTGCCGTCAGCAAACCTTCGGCGGCATCATAGAAGTAAGCGTTGTCGCCAAAGGAGGAGCCATCCATGCCGGACATGATGATGGTCTTTGCAATGATTTTTGCGTATTTCTCAGCCTTTGCTTTATAGGCAAGCTGGTCTGGACATTCCAGATAAGCATCCATATATTTGTTGACCAGGTGGAGCAGGTTGTTGCCGTGGGAGCGGGTGGGATTGCGCAGGTCAATAACGGAAACATGATAGCCGTATTTTTCAGCTACCACACCATAATTTCGCGCCACGTCCCCCTTCGTGTCGGTCGAGAGCCAACTCATACCAGACGCGCAGGCGTACTCAATACAGGGGTACAGCCAGTATGCGGTCTTGCCAACACCTGCAGCACCAATCATGAGGGCATGGACATCGCCGGTGTCCACCATAGCGATGGTTTCTTTTCTGCCGGTACAGCCCATAACGATGCCTTGTGGAAGCGGCGTGCTACTTTCCAGCGTAGGCTCCTGATGATTAGCCGCTTGCTCCCGCCATCGCTCCGGCGTAAAAGGAACGTGCTGGTAGATATGGCGTATCTCACTTTTGCTTGCCCACCGAGCCGTACCGTGCTGACCATCGCCAACAGTCTTGGATTTTATATTATTCAGGCTATAGAAGTGCGCCAGAAGAGTAATGCCGCTTAGCACACAAAACATAAGCGCGCCCACAAAAATCAGCGCCGCAATATTGGGCATAATTCTTCCACCTCCAATCCTTCGCCACAAAGCAAATCCTCGTTCCAGTCCTTGTTGACCGGTACGAGAATCTCAGCTTCTATACCCTGCACAAGCAGCTTTGTGCTGATTCGTTGGGCGGCAAGCTGGCCCGGCTCATCGCTATCAAAACAAATAGATACTTTATTGATGCCAGGGTTATCTGTTATACATTGAAACAGCACTTTGTCCGAAACAGAGCAGGCCGCCGCATAGCTGTGATCACGCCAGCCGTCCTTATTCATGGATATAAAAGACAGCATATCAATGGGAGCCTCAAACAGATAGAGCCGGTCACTTTTGCCGTTCCAGTGAAAGCTGTATTCCGGTACACTTCCCCCTGCGTTGCCCTTATAGGTGGAATCGGAGCCAGTTCCTCGTTTATTGGCATGGCAGGGAGTACCGTCTTTATCAAATCCAACGAACACTACGTTGTGGTACTGCGCAGACTCATAAATCATTTTCTTGTGAACGAAAGCATACAGCACGTCCTTGTCGATACCGCGCCGGGATAACAGATACGCAAACACCCGCCGCATATTGTCGTTGGCAGACGGCAGTTCAAACTTCGGTGCAGTCTTTTGTACAGGCGGCATGACGGAAAGCATACCGCCACTTCGGCGCAGCAAATATTCCATTGCTTCCGGGTAAGATTTGTGGTAAAATTTCCTTACGAAGTCAATGGAATCACCGCCCACCTGCTCGTACTGATGAAACCACAGGTTGTCACGGATGGTCACTTTCTGAGAACCATCCAGCCACTCCAGCTCTGAGCCGGATTTGCGCAAGGTTTCACCCTGGCTGCGGAGCAGGCCAGCCAGATCGGTGCGCCGCGCCTTTTCTTTCTGCTCGTCCGTGAAGGGAATATATCCTGACATGAAACTCCTTTCCAAGAGAAAAGCCGCACCAGGCGGTGCGGCATCCCCTTAATGAATTTTTTACTTGCTATTCTGGTTCAGTTCGTCCAATTCCCGCATCAAGCCCACCCCAAACCGAACACCCTCCGCAAACATACACCGGCATTCTTCGTCTACGATATTAAACGAGAGGGTGACGATCCGCTCCAGCAGAAGCTGGTCAGAATCAGATAATTTGTCGCGCAATTCGTCCAGCAATTTTTTGAATTCCTCATCAAGCTGGCAGTATTTCTCCGTTTTGGGGTTGACATTTTCAGCGGGATAAATCCTGCCGTCGTAGAGCATATCAAATATTTTCATGATAGCACCTCCTGCCACAACAATACCCGCTTTGACGGCACAAGTCCAGAAGAATCGATTCGGCAAACCTACAGAAGATATGCGCAGAGAAATCATAATTTTTATCCCTGCCGCAAACCCTGTGCCTGCTTTTTCTCGTTGATTTTCCGGCGCAGCTTGCGGTCGACACTTTTATCCTGGTAGACAGGCTGTAGCTCATTTTGCAGGATTTGACTGGTCTGCTGCAGCAACCGCAGCGCACTCATCCCGATACCGGTACCACCAATTGTGAGCGAATGCTTGTGCTCGGTTTCCGTATCATTCCCGGCCACAGCCTGATTTTGTTGACTCTCTAAAATCAGATTCATCGCCGCTTGGATAACGGCGTTCTTAATGGATTTGAACTCTTTGTTTTGCGAGAGCGGTACTCTATCCGGCAGGCTGCTGTTGTAGGTGCGCAGGATTTTTTCTTTCTGCTGATACCACAAATCATAAAGCGTGGAGATACGGGTGTCCTCTGCCAATTCGTCCACGATGGAATTAACGATAGATTTCACATCCGCTTTCAGATATCCATACACTCTTTTGCCTTTGGTACGGGAGAGCCGCCTGGCAAGTTGCACCAGCAGTTCTTCCAGATGGTGATTGGAACATCCACCAGTATTTATCTGAGAAATTATTTCCGCAAGCGCATCCTTGCTAGTGGAACGCAGGTTGTCCCTATGCTCCGTCTGCTTTTCGTAGATGCACAACAAATCCTGCGCGAAAATATCTTTTGCAAAAGCCGAGCGCAACTTTTGTACCCCCTGTTTGGTGAGGTAGCCCTCGCTCTCTACTGTAGAGTACGCAATCAGATGCGCATGGGGATGATGTCCATCATTGTGAAATGCGGCAAACCACTTCAAGTGTCCCATAGGAATGCGCAGATTTTCAGAAAGCGCCTGGGTCTGAGTGCGCAGCATATCCCGCCAGCGAGAGCCGTTATCAAAGCCAAGGCGTTCCGCATCTTCGCGCCGGAGAGAAATAATCACCGTCCACACATTGCCGCCGTATTCGTTCAACTCCTGCGACACCTTTTTGAGATTTACCTGCACACCGTCATCCGTGAAAAGCCCATGAGAACCAAAGCGTTCAGCGCGGGGGCGAGTGGCAATATAGTCAGCATAGGTTTTAGCGTTTAACGCAACAGCCGCATTGTCCTCAATGGCGCGGGAGATAAATTCGGATGCAGATTCCACTGTCTGTTTCTGCTGGTAGTCCTTGTACTCCAACATATCTTTGGCGTCAAGAAAATCACGGAGGATTCTTTTGATCAACTGTTTCTGATTCCAACTGACAGGCGCAAACCTTTTGGTGTTATCGATTTTCTCCACGCCGTCACGGGTGGCAATATATTTTGCGTACCCACCACGTCCCTGCCGAGCGCCTGGTTTCAGATATTTGAACTTGGTAACTAGCTTTGCCACTCTACCGCATCCTCAAAACTGAAATTGCCATTGAGCCTTTTTACCTCCTGGATGCACTCACCACGCAGCCGTGCCAGAGATATTTCGTCGATCTCATTGCTGGCGGCAACTACATTCATCATCATGGCGAGTTCCACTGCTAATTTGAAAAGCATTTTGCTCTGGCGGTTATCGCTCTCGGCCACGATGCTTTTCATGTTGGAGAGGAAAGCGTTGGGGAGATAAGACGCACTATCCTCGGCGGTGAGACAGCCAATATAAAAGCGAATCGCCTTTTCAATAAATTCCGACTTGCTTCGGCAGTCATCCTGTCGGTATAGCTCCTTGACCTTCTCAAGTGTATCTGGATGGAGCCAAAGTGCGAATTTGTATTTGTCCTTTGGCACTGAAATCTTGCAACACCTCTTTTCTGATGGGCAACCCCGGAATATTTGGCTGAACACGGCCATTTATTGGGACTGCAACCCCATTTTTATTAAAACACAAATTTAGCAACCCCTTTTTGATTTCTGTCCCGGAATCCCGAAAAAGCCCTACGCGACCGGCATTGCCGGGCGTGGTGAGCCGTGCCGGGGTGCAGCAGCAACCCCGGCACTTTCTCCCGCTTGCTTTTCGACCTTGCCCAAACCCGCCCCAAATCTCCTAAAACCAGCACCTCTCCAAACCCGGCCCACAAATGCCCAACACGGCCTGCTTGGGGCCTGGGCCGAGTGTTTTCCCGACCTGGCCCCGCAAGCCCCGACATGGGGCCACACGGTGGGCAACGTGGGCCGACTGTGCTGATCCACTGCATTAGATTTTCTTATCCGGCGGCACGATGCCCTCCAACCGCTCAAAGCAGCACTCGGTATAGGACAGGCCATTCTCCGAAACGATCCTGTCCAGCGTAGCCAGCATATCCTGTTCTTTCAGACTGGCAGGGCCGCTGGGGCTGTCGAAACAGATCCACTCGGCAGAACCGGGGGAATCCTTGACATACACGTCATAGCCCAACCACAGGGAGTCCTCTGCCTGGAACAGCACCGAGTTTATCTTCATGCATCCCACAGTCAAGCTGGCGGCGACGGTATCTTCCATGTGCCGGGGACCTTGTCTGCGCAGACGGAACACCTCCCGGTCAGTCATGAATCTCTGGTACACATAGCCATCGCCCATCGTGCGGCGCAGTTCTTTTGCCCGGTTCACGCTGCCACCTCCTCACATATGAAAGTGGAAATCGTAGCCCTCACTCTCGTTCTCATCATCCTCCACATCATCCCACTCAGTTTCTTCCTCATCATCGAAATCCTCATCTTCCTCCGGCTCATCCTCGCCGTAATCGAACAGGGACTGCTGTTCATACCGCACGGCGGAATCGTAATAATGCTGTGCGCTGCTCTGCAAAGCCTGTTCCAGCGCGGAGGTATCCAGGCCGCAGTCCCGGTAGCCCTGATGCACCGTAGCGTAGTAGTTGGGGGAAGGAAGGTTGAAATTCATCCGCAGGTTCATCACATAAACCATGGCGCTGACTTCCTTGCCGCCCACCTGCACCGGCACATCTTCCTTGAAATAATGGCTGGGGAACCCTTCATACATATCCAGCGCCCTTTCGTCCCTGGCCTGAATCTCCCATAAGCCCACAGGGACGGATGCGCCGTCCTTGGGCGCAATGGTAGCAAAGGCAGAGCGTTCCCGGCCCTTGAACTGCAACTCATAGCCTTGCAGCATACCGGTTCCGTAAAATTTTGCAGTAGGGCAGCGGTACTTCATCTGCCCTTTATTGAGGTTACTGCCGTAGGCAACGTATAATTTCTTAGCCATATCAAACGTCCTTTCACATTCTCATGCCCATCTCTTGGGACTCGTCTTGTTCATTTTCTGTTATCGATTCCGGCGGAGCGGGTGCTTGCTCCATAGCCTGGGCAACTGATTCTGCCAACCGTTTCTCAGCCAACCGTTGCTTTTGAGCCTCAGCCTGGGCAGGGTCTTTCCAGGCAATATTACCCTCCAGATTTTTCAGCAGATGGTGACGGGCCGTCTTGAACTCATCGCCAATCAGCCCCAGCCGCAGGAGCCACACCCGGAAGGTATACTTCTCATTGCTGCTCTGTGTCTTAATTCTGGATGCCGACTTCTGCACCAGCGCCTGGTGGCTTATAGCAAGGCAAAGCTGGATATACGATTTTATCTCCCCAGCGTGGAGCGTGGAATTGAACAGCCGGAACTCGATGGTGCCTTTGGAGAACACGCTGTGCAGATTGAGCCCATGGTACCGCGTCCCATCGTAATGGTCGTAGCGACCGGTGGGGCCGTTGTACCAGATGGACTCCAAGGTATTCATGGAAGTGGGCCGCTTTTCATTGAGTTCGTCCAGAAATCTGGTATCCGTTTTCGCACAATAATGCTGCCGGTGCACGTCCACCTTGAGGGTCTTGTAGAGCAAGTCCTCTTTTGCGGCCATGATATTCACAATGTTGCGGAGGGTTTTCACGTCATGGTTTGATGCGTCCACATGAACATGGATACCACAGGAATCATTGACTTTGGCCCCGGCAGAGCGCAGCTTACGAATGAGCTCCTGGATGGTTTCGATATCCTCGTATTTGCAGATGGGAGACACGAACTCCACCGCGTAGGCCCCATTGCTGGAGGAACCCCGGCGGGATTCCCTGCGGATAGAAGAATCAGACACAAGTTTCCACTGCCGGTTCTCGTTATCGCGCACCGTGTAGGTGTCATAGCCGCCGCCCACATGGGTAGCGCTGGTATCAAAATGACCGGCGATCACCTGGGCGGCTGCGGCCCTGGTGATGCCGGTCATCTCGATCTCTATTCCGAACTTTTGCGTCCTCAAAAGCCATCACTGCTTTCCGGGCCAGGTGCCGGGGCGGATTCCTGCTCTGCCTGCGGCCTGGGGCGCTTGCGTTTCTCCGCAGGTTTCACCTCCATACCAGAGCGCAGGTCCAGGAACTCACGGACATTGCCGGGGACGGCTTTGGCATAGAGTGCGTCCACGGCAGAAACCATCTCCTGCTCAACCGCCTGCCCTTTCTGCTCCAAGTATAGGCGCAGAGCGGCCAGCTTTTCTTCGTCATAAGGAATCGTTATAGAGTCTTTTTTCATGAAAAATCCACCTTTCACATAGACATCCCCGGAGTTTCGTTCTGCACAAACTCCGGGGCAACCGTCAGGCATATTTCATTGTTTGTGGTCTCCATCTCATCGAACTCCGGGCGCGCGGAGAGCATATCCAGGAACAGCCGCCAGTCAAAAGTGGTCAGGTCTTCGTCGAAGATTTGCTTTTCGACGTCCCTGTCTATATCGGCGTAGGAAATAGTAAACTGCCCATCCTCCTGACCGGCAATCGCCTGCTGGACGTATTTGTCCACCAGCGCGTCCATCTGCACACAGAAATCCCGCAGTGTGGGGTACCGATCCATGAGCGACAGCGTCCTCGCGCCGGACAGATATGCGGCGTACCGTGCGTAGGACATCCCCTCGGAATTCACAAGAATTCCGTCATCGATGCCCTCACATAGCACCAGCATTCCGTGGGTGATGCCATGCTTGTCCATATACATCTCGCTGGCGTGTTCCGCAATGCAGGGATGGTCCCGCAGCAGGTGTTCCTTCAAATAGCGGAACTCACCGGGCGGCAACTCCACGGTGCGTTCGATCTCCCAGGGCTGGGCCTTGATCTCAGGCTCCTTGCGCTGGGGAATTACTTTCACTATCATCTTCTGTACCTCCGATTTCATATTTCGGTGTACCATAACCCAGGATCTCAAAGTATCCTATTGGGTAGCTGTTCTGCTGGCAGGCGTCGCCGGAGTTTCCCTCTATGGTGTACACTCTGCCGTTTTCTACCTTCTCCACGATGCCAACGTGGTCGGAGTTGCCGTCCTGGGTGCCGTCATCGTCCACCCAATCGAAAAATATAATAGCCCCTGATGTGGGCGTGGCGGAGCCATCCAGCCAGAGGTTCCTGGCCTTAAACCAATTAACTCCCTGGCTGCAGCCAGAGAAGCGGGGGATGATCCCGCTGTCGATATAACCACACTGGTCGGCACACCAGGAAACAAAACAGGCGCACCATTCTACCCTGGAGGTGAATCCGTACCAACTCCAGTACGGTTCGCCGCCCACATTGCCAAGCTGGGAACGGGCCACGTCTACGATCTGCCGGTTCACAAAAGTCATGATCTTCTCGAAATCCGCAGGGTCAATGTCCGTACCAAAGGCTACATTGACAGCGGCGATGAGTTGGGCATTGGTCTGCTCTTCAACGAAACACCCAGCCAGCTTTGCGGCAAAGTCCGGTTCGTGGGCGAAGTCGCCCAGAGCAAAGACAAACAGCACCAGCGCCTCTTTGAGCCGTTTTTCCTGCCCTCTGCCGGTCAGCTCCGCTTGAATGGCGCTGCCGGTATCCTCCATGAATTGCAGGTCGGCGCGCTGCCCGGCAGTGAGATTCTGCACAGCCAGGCGCTGGAACTCATCCACGTCTATTTCGAAATCAGCGCTGAAAATGGCGATCACCGCCGCAATGGGCATGATGACCGCCACCAGCAGCGTCAGCACAATGCCGACCACTTTCTTCAAGGTTTTGGGGTCTGACAGCAGAGCGACAGCAATTTTCTTGAGGGCCGCGCCCAGGGCAGCACTCATAACAGGTTCCCCCTTTCATAAATCCTGGAGCGCAAGCGAAAAAGGTAACGGCACTTACGCTGTTCGTATGCGAATTGCCAGAGGTGGCTCACCTCCCACCTGCCTTTCCGAACAGAACGGACTTGTAGTCCGGCGCAATCACCTGCAAAAGATACCGCTCATTGCCGCAGCGGTACAGGCAGGTGCCGCGCTCCGGGTACTTTATCAACTCAAACTCGCTGGGTTCCACCTGCAAGGCGTCCATGAAGTCCTTGGGGTTGATCTGCCCGGCATTGAACAGAAACTGATGGGTTGGAATGGAAAACAGCGGTTTCGTAAACTCCCGGATGCTGGGAATCAAAAAATCCTCGATATTCTGGCTGGCCAGAATGATCGAGGAATCTTTTTTGCGAACACGCTTCATGGCATTGCGGATATATTCGATTGCCGTCATATTGGTGAGGAAGAGATACAGCTCGTCGATGCTGGCGGCGGTGTTTCCCTTGCCCAACAGCTCGTTGGACATATAGGAGAGGATATTGAACAGCATGGCGTCTTTCAGGCGTTTGTTGGTATCCATCAGCCCTTTCACACCAAAGCACAGGAACTTGTCATCCACGATATTGGTATGCCCATTGAAATATTTGCTCTCCGCGCCCACGCACATAGAGTTGATGCCCAGGCACACTTCCTGGAGCATTTCCTCGGTGTAGAGGTACTTCCTCTCTCTGTCGTAGGTGTTGAATTCCTCCTGGCACAGCTTATAGAAGTCGGACATGATGGGGAAATCCGTTGGCCGCTTAGTGGAGTAGTCGGTGCTGTCGGTGATGCCGAACCGGGCGTAGAGCTTCATGAGGAGTATCTCGATGGTATCAATCTGGGGGTCGCTGAAATCCTTATAGGCCCGGAAGAAGTCTTTGAGGAAGGCGATATGCTGACTCAAACGGGTGACCCGCTTGAAAGCATCAGGTGTACCGGCGTCCACATCGCCGGAGCCGTCTGTCCATGCTTTGGGTTCCAGCGGGTTGATGGTGTACTCCCCGGACATGAAGTCAATATAACAGCCACCCAGAGCGCGGGTCAGCTCCTCATACTCACTTTCCGGGTCCAGGCAGATACAGGTCTTGCCACTTTCCCGAATATTTGTTAAAATGAGCTTTAACAGGTAGGACTTGCCCTGCCCGGAGTTGCCCAGGATGAAGATGTTGCTGGTGGTTTTGTCCTCCGCACGGCGGTCAAAATCCACCAGCACATTGGAGCCGTACTTATCCCGCCCGATATACAGTCCGTGGGGATCGGTCTTGCCGGAGAAATTGAAGGGATAAAGGTTCGCCACACTGGATGCAGGCAGCACCCGTTCGTACTGCGCCCCAAACTGATTTGCGCCTACAGGCAGAACAGAGAGGAAACCCTCTTTCTGGCGCAGGGTCAGCCGGTCGACAGAGATTTTGGAGCGGGTGAGTTCCATACTGATCTCACTCTGCAACTCCTTCAGCTTGTCCAGCGTCCGGGCCTTGAGCTCGATAAATACGGAACAGTGGAGCAGGGGTTCCTTATTCTTCCGCAGGTTGGCAAGAAGCTCCACCACATCCTGGAGGTTGCCCTGGGCCTCGATGGTTTCATTGACATCGTTGCCGCCGGACATGAGCTTGTTTTTGCGAGTGGCGTTCTGCATGATCTTGCGCTGCTCCATGGGCTCCACCAGCCGATGGTAGATGCGCAGGGTCACGCCGCTGCGGTCGGCAAGCTGGGAGAGGATGGCCTGCTCCTCGGTGCTGGGCGGGTACTCGCGCACCACCCACACTGACCGGTAGCTGTCGCCCACGATATAATAGTCACTCATGAAACGCACAGTACCAGGCAGGATGCAGTCAAAGAAGTCCTTGGTGCGGACGGCCTCAAGCTGGGCCGGGTTCATCTTTTTACGCTTTTTCTTAAACATATAAACACTTCCAATACTATATTTTTGCCGCTATGACCAGCAGCCTGCCGTTGTGGGAAGAATCGTAACAGGTGGACAGGGTCAAAAGCTGCCGTCCATATTTAGGCAAATCGATAACCGTGAACAAAGCCCTGCCTGCAATATTTCCAACAGCCTTGTTGAAATCTTCCGCGGTACCAGCGTCCACAAACTTGTACCAGTCATCGTTACTTTTGACCTGTACCACGGCAAACACCTGATACTCAGCACAGCCGTCTGCTGTTTGAAATTCAATGATGGGATGCTGGTCGCAGAAGTCTTTCTGCACATAACCCCGCAGCCCCGCAAACATGGTACCGTTCATCATGTTGTGGCCGTAGATGATGAGATTGTCACTGTCCAAGGTACACCTAAAATCCAGGAATGGCACACCCGATTCGCTGTACTCGCCGTGAAAATTCCGGCGCAGGTACCGCTCTGGATCGTCTGTCGTGTGCATGACGGGGTAATTGATGTCAGTATCGGGAATATACAGCCAGCCCACAAAATCGTCGTTCATGGCGAAGAGTTCGGAGAGGTCGCGGCGCTGTTCTTGAGGTTCTTCTCCATTTTCCGGGGCAGGAGCTACGGTGGCCTCTGGCTGCTCAGTCACAGCAGGAGATTCCGTTGGAGTGGAAATCGAATCGAGATTTTCCATCGTCACCAGTTTGACGAGCTGCTCGAAGTCCTTATTTTCTTTCTGCCGTGACAGAATCTCTCTGCCTACCATGAATCCACAAACCAGCAGAATGCCCAACAGCAGAAAAGCAAAGATGCCGAATTTAATCCTCCGGCTCGTCATGGTACACCTCGAAAAACTGGCCGCCGTCTGTGTCGGGCAGCTGGTCGCCATTCATGCTGGAATCGAAATAGATAGCCAGAAAGCGCTTGATATCGCTTTTTCTCATGCGCCGCACCTCAAAGCCCTGCTCGGAGATCACTTTCTCAATGCGGTTCACGGCCTGGAATACCTGCTCAGATTTCATCCCCTTGCACCGGCTTATGAAAAGGAACTGCCGGGCTGTTGCCATCTCCGCCTGCGCCCGATCCAGCATATCCATGTCCTGCTCCAGGAGCTGCCGCACCTGGGGATTGCGTTCCTCGTGAAGCCGCCCTTGCAGATATACCTGGTTGTCATCGAAACACTCACAAGAGTCGGTGCAGGTGATCTCGATATCCGGGATGGCAGACAGCACCATCATGAGGTGCCTGATTTTTATCTCGATGTTCGTGTGGGACAGCACCGAGATATTGGTGGGGGACACCAGAAAAAATAAGAGCTCGCCACGGCTGGTGGCAAGCCCGTATCTGGTGAAATTCTGAATGCCCATGAGCTCCTGGGTGGAGCGGCCCTTCTTTTTCTTTGCCAAGTTCGTTACCTCCAATCGTAGCTTTGCTGGCTGGATATGAAATAGCTGGCGGCATACCGCAGGAAATCCAGAACAGTGGTGTCCTCCATGCGGATGGTGAGAAAAGCAAAGCACAGCGTCACCGCCGCTGGTACCATGAAGTGGAGCTGCACCAGGGCCAGCACCGACAGCAGCGCCGCCACGCACAAAATGGCGAAGTCCCGCAGGCCCCAGAGCCAGAGGTTCGCCGTCGCTTTCAGGTTTTGCGGATATAAATAGGTCGTCATTTGATCCCTCCTTTATGCGAGCGCTTTTGCCACAGACCGGGTCATGTTGACCGCTGTGCTGGTGGCGTGTACCACGCTCATCATATTGACTTTTACGCTGGAATCCAGCCCAAACTGCTGGGCAATCCTTGGCACTTCGCCTGCCGCCAGCATGATCCCCAGCGCCAGCAGCATATTGTCCGAGAAGGTCAGCAGGCCCAGGAACAGCAGAGTTGTCTGCATGAACGCCGTCAGGCATAGGGCAATAATTTGTTTTACCCACTGGTTGAATCCATCGGTGTACCCTCTGGGAACAGAGAACATATACAAAGCTCCCACCGCCATCTGGATGAGGAGGATGCCGCCGCGCTTGATATTTGCAAAAAATATCTTCATTACGCAGTACGCAAAAGCTATGAGGGCCAGCAGTTCAAACAGCCCTATCACGGTATTCTGGGGCAGTACGAAGTTCGCCGTCAGGATGGCAATGCTCTGTTCAGACAGCCCCTGGGCTTGCTCTCCTGAGAAAATGCGGGTCAAGTCCCCGGCGAAGGTGTTTTGCAGGCTGATGCAGAATTTATACAATTCCACGGGTGCAACTCCTATGAGGGAGCAGGCGAAGAACCCTTTCAGCACATTTATCGCCGTAGTCTTGACACTGGCCCTGCCGGTCTGGTATTCTATAGCTATATCGAAAACAGCCACAACAGTCCCGGCGATAAACAGCGACCAGCCGAAGAGAGTGAACAAAGATATCGTTGCACTTACCCAACTCAGGTTGAAAATATCCGCGCCCATGTTTCCCATCATGGTGAAGAAGTCGCTGGCAGCGTCGAAAATCGTGTTGTAAAACCATCGGATCATGGCGTCCCATATGGCAGCAGACACCTGGTCCCCAATCGTATCGAACACCCCGCCCACGGCACTGCCTATGCCGCCGAGAATGTCCCCTAACCAATCAAAAATGTTGACCACCTCCAAAAAATGTAGGGACGATGGACGGCACACGCCGCCCATCTCCCGGTTATAAAATCACAAAATCGACCAAATATAGAGCGGGGCAGTGAGGGTGAAAATCAGGCAGGCAAACAGGATAGCCGGAGCCGTGAACTCGATCTGCCCATGTTTGCGGTAATCAAAATAAACTCCGCCAACCTTAACGAAAAACAGTATTGCCAGGATCATGTCAATGACAGGGAACACCACGTTGTCCACCACCGTGCGGATCTGGGTCTGCGCTGCTGTCCAGGTACTCTGGATGGCCCCGGCCACATCGCCGGTGGCCATGGCAGGAACAGCAAAAACAGGCACCAACAGTGCCGCAAAAATTGTACAGAACAGAATCTTCATCCATCTTTTTTTCATACCGCAACATCTCCTATCACTTTATTGATCTCATGATCTTTGATGGTTCTGACCTTGATATTCAGATTCCGGGCAAGCTTGATTTCGTTGGCCATGCCATCGGTGGTCTCATCCCCGAACACCCAGACCTCGTCACAGAACCATAACAAGGACAGCCCGGCAGCGATACCCATTTCACGCTCCGCCGGAACAGAATCATCCAAACACAGCGCATAAAAATGCGGGGTGACCGGGGCCGCCCCGCACCTCAGTGCGTATTCAGAGTACCGCCGTGCTTTCTCGATATTTCCTGCTATATTTCCCGCAAGGGGTGCGCAGATATACACCTTCTTCATCATTCAAAATCCTGCTCCTTTTTCTTTCTGCTGTACATAATGATGCCGGATACCAGGCCGCCCAGGGCGATAGCGCCCAGGCCCAGCCAGAAGCCCATCATGGAGCGGTCTCCAGTTTGGGGGTTGCCGGGGTTAGGAGTGGTGGGCTTATCCGGTGTGGGCGGCACGATCTTCACGGTCTGACCCTCGTCGCTGATATCCTCGTGGGCGGCGATTTTTACTTCGCCCTGATAGAGCGTTTCGAACACTACAATATCTGTGGCCTGTGTGATGCCGCTGCCGTCAAAGGTGAACTGCACTACAGTTTCACCATCTGCTTTCTCGGGCGTAAAAACAACCTCGGCCCGAATCTCCTGATCGCCGATCTTCAGAGGTTCGCCTGTGGCTTTGTCCATGAGAACTCCTGCCAGCTTGTACTCCGTGCCGGGGGTGAGGTTCTTGTAAGAGACCACATCCTCAATGGTGATGCTCTTGGCAGGCGCGGCATCTTTCTTGCCGTCGATAGTAGCTTTGGTGCCGATCTCCGGCCTGGTAACGACGATGGTGACCGTCTGGTCCTTGTCGCCAATATCCTCGTGAGTGGCGATCTCTTTGCCATTCAGAGACAGTTTCTCAAACACGACGATATCTGTGGTTTCGGATACCCAGCTTGTATCGAAGGGGAAGGAAACGGTGACTTCACCCTCGGCGCTTTCAGGTGTGAATGTCACTTCAGCGAGGATTTCCTCACCGTTCAGCTTGAAGGGTTCACCGGTGGTTCTATTCATGAGGGTGCCGGTCAGCTTATACTCTTTGCCAGCGGCCAGTCCCTTGTAAGATACGACATCCTCAATGGTAATGAGACCGTCAGCGTTCACTTCCTTTTTGCCGTCAATGTGGGCCTTGGTGCCGATCCGAGGGCCGGTGACTGTTACCTTGACCGTCTGGGCAGGGTCCTCGATATTGGCGTGGACCGCCAGCTCGATCCCCTCACGGGACAGGCTCTCGAAGGCCACGATCTCGGTGGAATCCACCAGCCCGGTGGTGTCGAAGGTGAATTGTACTACAGTTTCGCCATCTGGGGTATCGGGCGTAAAGACGCTTTCAGCATGAATTTCCTCGCCGTCTACCTTGAGAGCCTCACCAGTGGTCTTGTCCATGAGGATGCCGTAGACAGAATACTCCTTGCCAGGGGTCAGGTTCTTATAGGCTACCACATCGTCGATGGTGATGGGGCCGTCGATGGTAACTTCTTTTTCTTCACCGATGGTGGCCTGGGTGCCGATCTCAGGTACATGGACAGTGACCGTCTGGCTTTCGTCCTCAATATCCGCATGAACAGCTAACTTTCTGCCATCCAGATGCAGATCCTCGAACACCACAATATCCGTGCCGGCCTTGATATACTTTGCATCAAACTCAAACACAACAGCTACTGTGCCACTGGGACTCTCAGGGGTGAATGTGGTTTCAGAGCGCACCTGCTCACCGGCAATTTTAAGAGGATTGCCTGTAGATTTGTCCATAAGCACACCCTTGACAACGTACTCCTTGCCCGGCACCAGATGGGTGTATTCCACTGCATCTTCCAGGGTGAAGACTTCGGTGGCGTTGACTTCCTTTTCACCGCCGATGGATGCAGTCGTGCTGAGTTCCGGGATGCGGTCATTAACAACAGTGATTTCAATAACCTGTTCGTCCCGCTCCACCTGCACATGATGCACGTCGGTATTGGGCAGATAGCCCTCGGCAGGCTGCAGCTCTCGCACGATCCAGTTGCCCAGAGGGACATTCTCAAAGCTGAACACGCCATCTTCGTCTGAGGTAGAGGTCAGTATGGCAGTGTCCGAAGTGAACTGTAATGCATCAGGACGGAACAATCCGAACAGCGCACCGGCAATGGCTTCCTGATTCTCCCGGTCGATTTTCATGCCCTTGATGTTGCCGTAGATGAGTTCGTTGGCGATGGGTTCGCCGTCGTTGAGGGCAACTTCTACCAGTGCCACGTCCTGGCCAGCATACTCGAATACAACCGGGTACATGGTATCCGGCAGGGTGTAGTGCTTATCAGTAGAAACCTCTTTGGCATAGTAGCTGCCCAGAGGGAGGTCGGTGGCAAACACAACAAAGCCGTCCTCGGCGCAGTTTATGGTTTCAATCAAGCCGTCGGTGGGGATGATGGAACCATCTGCGGCAGTGATATCCTCACTGGCGTACAGACCAAACTGCACCGTAGTGATCTCGCCATTCTTTCCGATCTGGAACGGCTCGTCCTGCTCCAATACCTTCTCCAGGCTGATTTTTATCTTCTGCCGGTCATCATGAAGGGTGGTACTGGTTTCAGTAATATCGATTTCCTGGCCTGCATAGGTCAACTCCACCAGATGCGTTTCTGTGTCCAACACGGTGCCAAACGGGGCCTCGACTTCCCGCACCTGGTACTTCCCCAGGTAGAGGGGGGCGGTGGCAACAGGGCCGTCCTGGGCGGTCGTAAGGGTGGACACCACCTCGCCTGCGGAATAGCGGAGGGTACCATCGGGAGTGATGATGTCCTCGGCGGCGGTCACCTCATAGATAGCGCCTGCAAGAGCCGTTTCCTCGTAGACCGGCTGGTAGCTGACAGGGAAGGTGATTTTATTACCGTCCTCGTCGGTGGCAGCGCCGCCCAGAGCAGTCACGGAAGAGAACACTTCGCCCAGTTTCGTGATGCTGATTTTGCCCTTCTGAGGCATATTGGGGCGCTCAACTTCTACCACAGTGACGGTACTTTCTTCAGTGGAATTGTCCGGGGTGATGTCAAAATAGACAGGCTCGGAGTTCAGCACATAGCCGTATGGGGCCTGCACCTCCACCAGGGAATAGCCGGTACCGTAAGGAAGGGACTCCGGGGTGATGAGCGTGCCGTCATTGGTGGTATAGAAGGTATCGATTTTGGTGACCGCCGGATAGGTGAACTGCATGGTAACCAGCTGACCGTTGGGATCGTAAATCTGGAAACCTGCGCCAGCGTAGGGGATAGCCTTGCCTGTTTCCGCGTCGGTCTTAATAACTTTGACATAGCTGGCAAAGGGAGCGTTGTTGATGAGATAGCGGTATACGCCGCCATCCTTATTGATGAACACGTCGAAGTCCTTCATGAGCTCGCGCCCATCCCAGCCCATGGTCTGCCGGACGGTGTATACGCCATAGGGCAGCAGCTTGGTTTCGGCGTAGCCGTTCTCGTCGCAGGTCAGGTAGTCCCGCTCGGATTCTTTTGCGTTATCATAGCTGCCGGAGGACTTGAGGAACACGGCAAACTCAGCGCCGACTTCGGGGGTCTCGATCTGGGTGGAGCCATCGTCGCAATGCTTGATGAGGGTGATTTTTCCCTTCTGTACAGTTTCGGGGCTGGTGATGGCAGGAACAGAGTTAAACTCCACTGTATACTGCTTGGGGTCAGCGCCTACAGGATAGACGGTTTCGTCCAGCAGGTACCCCTCGCTGGGGGTGATCTCCTGCACCGTCCAGCCAGAACCGCAGGTGTAATAGCTGGTGGTAAAATGACCGTCGCTGTCGGTGGTGTAGGTGTCCACCAGCTTGCCGTCCTTGTACACGCCGTAGACGGCCCCTGCAAGAGTGGCGTCACCTTGGGGGACGGAGGTTTCTTTGTCCACCTTGTTCAGAGTAATATTGAACTTCTTCAGCACATTGCGGAAGGTAATATTAGTGACTTTCTCCCACTCAATATTGGTGGTCTGCGTGGAAGGCACAACGTAACGGACAGCCGTATCCACTTCCTCCAAGGTATACCCGCTGCCGGTGGGTACGTCGGTGAACTGCGCTGTACCAGAACTGTTGGTAGTAGCGTACAAATCAACAGTTTCGCCCGCGCTGGAAGTGCCGTAGAGATGGAAACGAACACCAGAGTTCAGGCCATCCTCGCTGTTTTTAGTGACGGTCAAGCTGCCCTTCTGGAGGGTGTTGTTGAAAGACACGGTTGCCGTCTGACCGGCCTGCACGGTCACCTTTTGTGGCTCCTGGGGAACATAGTCACCAGATATCTGCTCGGTTACAGTGTATTCGCCGGGCTGGAGGTTGTCAATCTGTACCTCACCCTTGCTGTCCGTGGTGACGGTCTGGTCGATACCGTTGCCGGTGATGTGGAAGGTAATGCCAGACACCTTGCCGTCCTCGGAGGTCTTGATGATTTTAGCGGAGCCGTAGGAAACCTTCATTTTGAGATAAGCTGCAATAGGGTCGCTCACAGGCTGGGTGTAGGTGACGGTATTCTGCTGGCCGGCGCCGGGGCCGAAAGTTCCGTCATCCCATACTACCAAACCCATGCGCTTGGACTCCTTCTTACTGGCGCTGACGGTCACGTCGCTGGTAGGAGCGGTGGGAGTGGTGATAGTCAGTGTATTGCCGCTGGCGGTGAACTTCATGCCGGTATAATCGGAGGAAAAAGCATAATTTCCCAGCACCTTGTTGGTATCGATCAACGAAGCGGTATACTGGCTGCCGTCCCATTCCAGTTCGATGGTGGGCGCTTTTCCCTTGCTCTTTGCCATGAAGGACGGTACCTTGCTGTGGTTCTGGACACTGGTGACCATGCTGTTGTAATGGTCCAGGATACGGGAACGGAGCGGGTGGCCTGCCTTGATGAAGTCCAGGACAGCATTCTTGCCACCGGTGCTGACATGGCCGAAATTCTCGTCACGTTCGCCCACGATGGTTTCCCAAATCAGGAGCTGCGTGGCATAGACGTGGGCCAGCTTGTCCGCACCCGCGGCGTTTTGAGACACCCAATCCGGGTCAACGGTGCCGGTGTAGCCATACTGTATAATGCGCCCGATGAGCGACTTGATCGTATCCCCATCGATGGTTTTGTTGTAAGCCGAGGGGTAGTTGTCCCAAAAGGTTTCGTCTTTGGAGGTGAAGGGTTCGCCGTTGTCGATGGGGACGCCCGGTTCGATACAGTACGCCACTTTGCCCTCGTAGGAGCCAACACAGAATGTGGCGAACATATCATAGGCGTCCATGTGCCAGCCGTTCATGAACTGGAGATCATCCCGCTCCCAATGGTCACGGTTGGCGTCCGCGCCGCGAGGGAAACTGATCATATAGATTTCGGAGCGCTCCCCAGCGGCCTGGGCCGTGATGCCAAAACTGACGAACATGGAAAGGCACATGAGCAAAGCCATGACCAGTGCCATACTTTTTCTTTTAATGGATGATGTCATTTACTCTCCTTTTCTGCCCTGGTGGGCAACAAAAAAAGCGCACTGCTTTTTTACAGTGCGCTTTTTGATGGTTATTTTATTGTTATGCGTACCCGATATAAATGTTGTAGGTGTTGCTGCCGGTGGATTCATACCAGATCCATACGTCGGTGATATCCGGGTCGTTTGCATATCTATTCAGCCTGCTGTTGATATCCCTCTCCAGGCAGGTGCTGTGGGGTCCGGCCCCGATGGGGTTATCCCAGCAGTCTACCGCGCTGCTTTCCAGCCGCAGGCCCAGACCTTGTGCGCAACTTTGGGCGTACCCGATCCAGTAGCCGATGTCGAAGGCAGGTTCCTCGACGATGGGTTCCGGGGTAGGCTCGGCAGGGGCGGGTGCTGGCGGCTCTGGTGTAGGAGCAGGTGTCGGTGCCGGGGTGGACGTGGCTTTCACGGTGACTTTCAGGTAGGCGTCCGGCTCTGTGGCAGGCTGTTTTGGCGCTGGCGTGGATGTCGTAGCCTTGGAGTCCGTGATTGAGTCGGAGCGCTGTACATCCAGGCTTTGCCCGGGTTCTTGGGTCTTTTCTTCTTCCACCACCGAAGTGTCGTGCTGCTCATTGTTGTCAGCCTGATGGGTTTCCTGGTCCTTTCCTGCGGTGTCTACCTTTATCTTGAGTCCTGCGGCGATCTGCTCCAAGGCAACGCTTGTGTCGATGTGGTCATCGGCTATTTTAGTGGGCGATTCTACATTTAGCACAAGGGACTGGGAAGCGGGTTCCGGCGCATTTTGTGCGGCCTGGGGCTGTTTGGCTTGGCACCCGGCGCTGCTGATAAGCAGGGCGGCGGTGAGGATAGCGGTCAAGATTTTCTTCATAAGATTCATCCTTTCTTGGAGTTTTTCTTGACCACAAGGATACCACATTTTTCTGAAAAGTCCAGACCAATTCCGAATAAATATGCAACAAATATACGGTCAGAAACTGCCCACGATCTGGGCGGAGCGCGTATTAATTTCATGGGGATGCACCTCCTGTTAGAGGGGCGTGTCGGCGCTCCGGATGCCCGGTGGGGAAGTTCTGATCTCCCTGCGGGGCAGCCTGCCCAGGCTTTCCGAAAGCTGCACGAACGCTGCCTTTTGCAGTTCCAGGGGCAAGGAGTCCAGCAGTTCCAGGAGCATGGCCCGGTCATCCGCCACGGGTTGCACCGTCTTACTCTGGCAGTTGTCGCACAGCTTTTCCCTACGGACGATCACTGATCTGCCGTCAGCGGACTCGGTGAAGGACAGTACATCATTGTAAGCGAAGCCCACCCGCTGCCTGATTTCGTAGGGGATGGTGATTCGTCCCCGCTTGCCCAAAATACGCAGAAGTTTCGTATTCATTCGTCCAGCCCCCTTCCGTCGCAGTTGGCCTCACAGGGGCAGTTCTCACAGTCAAACTCGCAGGGCACAGCGTTTAGGGGACAGCTCTCGCAGTCCCTGTCGCAGACATAGTCGCTGGTGGTGTCAGGCGTGTCGATAATAATCTTCCCGGCGCGGGAACTCATCTGGATGATGCTTTCCGTATTGATACCCGCCTCAAGGAACATCTCCAGGGGGACGGAAACCAGAATAAATTGTTCACTGTGGTTCATACAAAACACTTCCTATATTTCAAATTTCATCTGTGCTGGCTCAGCTTTTTCCCGCGCAGACAGGTCATAGTTGCCGATGAGCAGCTCCTTGAACTCCTTTCCAGCCTCATACCTTTGGGCCATGGAATGCACTCGGGTAAAATCAAACATGGGGAACCCCTCGTACAACTCTCGGATCTCGGGGCAGTCGTTGTAGGAGAGCAGGAACTTGCCCTGCATGGTTGCTGCCGTATCCCGCAGGCGTACATGGTCCTCCCAGGCGAACTCTACTGCGTACATATCTTCCGTGGAGTAGTAGGGCGGGTCCAGGTAGAAGAACGTGTCAGGCCGGTCATAATGGTGGATGAGAGTTTCAAAGTCCTGGTTCTCTATGACCGCATTCGCCAACCGGTTTTCTAACTGCTGGATAAGGCCGAACAATCGCCGCAGGTCAAAGGGCTGGGATGCAAAGGACTTCTTTCCGCTGGAATAGCTGTATCGCAGCAGTTTCAGGTACATGGCGGCCCGGCGCACGTCGTAGTCCTTGGTAATGCGCTGACGAACCGCCTGCAATTCCCCTGCCGCTGGCGGCGGGAACAGGATTCCTGTCAATTTCATTTCTTCTGCCAGGAATCTATCATCGAACTGTTCATGCTGGAAAAACTTCTTGATGGCCTGGAAGTCAGCGCGGGAGTTCAGATTGCAAAATCCCAATTCCCGGATGGTAGCCATAGTGCGTTCCTTCATGCAGTGAAACAAATTGACCAGATTCCTATCAAAATCATTGTAGACCTCAAAGGAGCCAGGTGGCTTACCCAGCAGCACACTGCCGGAGCCGCCGAACACTTCCACAAACCTGCCGTATTCCAGGGGGAACAGATTGTAAATGATAGGGAGGATGGGCGCTTTATTGCCTACCCACGATACCGGCGATTTTATATTGGTCACCTCGCTTTTAGCCGGAAGAACGTCCAGAAAACGAAAAAAGCCGGTATCATCGTTTTCTGAACGATTGATACCGGCTCAATTTTCTGTTATAATTATTTCATGGACATCCCGCTGTCGAGATCCTCATCTTCCTCTGTTTCTGCGGGTTCTTCTTGCTGATTGCCATAAAACCCGCCCAGGCAGTTGGGAACATAATCGGACAGCCATGTGCCGCCAAAGGTATCGTGGGTCTTTAGCCGCCAGATAGCCAATCGGCCCAGGTCTGCATCCACATCCTTGAATGGGAACAGCAGGCAGGTCAAGCCGTCATGCTCAAAAGTGGAACACGCCTTGAACACACTTCCGTTCCGCAGGATACCTTCTTGGGTCAGCAATCCATTGATGCCATCTACCCACTCCTGCAAATCGCCGCCGCAGCCTTGGATGATCAGGCCATCGGAGTTTTTCATGCGGCGCAGATCGTCCGTAGTGATATTTTTGATACTCACAGTTTTGGCCCTCCTATGGTTTCACCGTCATCCATGTTCTCATCTTCTTCCATGCCGTCATAGCCCCACAGCCCGTTGGCATAGTCGATGGCCTCCTGCCCGGTGGGATAGTATTCATCGCACAGCCTGCCGTTGTGGTATCCATCTTCACCGCAGTTCATCCCGATGTCCTCGTTGGCAAACTGGTGGGTGAAGTCCAGATCGGGATACATTTCAGCCAGCTTTGCCACGATGGGCTGGGGAGGAGCCCAGGCAGTTAAAAAGCGCAGGGACTTACCGTCAAACTGAACGCCGCCCTCGTAGCCGTAGGCGTTCCACTTGGTACCCCAATTCCTGGTTCGCCATTTATACCAGGTGGCAGCACCATACTTTTGCTCATTCTGAAACGCCTGCCTGCCCAAATTCCAGGCGGTGCGGTCAATGTCGGGCCGAACACGGAGAAACGCCTGCTCCGCCTTTTCGGGGATATTCAGCAGGTCGAAGTCCTCTTTTTTGCCGTTAAAGGTGTAGACTTCGATGAAGTCCTTGTATGCTGTCAGGCCGCGAGTGGTCTGGCTGCTTTCTTCGATTTCCAGCTCCGGCGGCATGGGGATGAGCTTGTTGAAGTCGATAGAGCCCAAGCCATATTCGTCGTTCTTGACGGCCCCAAACAAGGCTCTGACACGGGCAGGATCACCCTTAATTTCGATGATATTTGTCACATGGTTTGGCATGACGACCTCCAATAAATGTCTTTGATTTTCTCGCCCAATGCGGAAATAACAGACACCGTCACGGCGTTGCCTGCCATTTTATAAAGCTGTGCGTCAGACAGCCCAGTTGCGGCAGCTTTGTGGAACTGCTCGTCTTTGAATCCCTGCAAGCGCCAGCACTCTATGGGCATGAGTTTTCTCACTTTTCCATAGTGAATATGGCCGTCTGCGTCCCGCACAGGAACAGCAAATGGCGCTTTAGGATTTTCTACGAACACACCGGAGCGCCCGCCCTTGAACTTACCAATGCCGGTATCCTGGTTGGCCAGCAGACACCGGGCATTTTCGGTCAGGCTGGGATCTTCGTTCAGGTCGATAAAAAAATAGCCCTGGTTGTTGCCAGGGGTGACAGTATGCGCAATTTTGTCCCCAACCCTGCCACGCCTGGTATTCATGGTGGCATAGGCCAGGTCGATGCTGTCTCCGGGCCTGGCGAGCTGATAGCCAGCTTTCGTCATAACCTTGATGGGAAGAGTAACGTCGTATAGGCCGGTCTTGCCGCCAAAGCCGCCAGCCGTGCTGGTCAGGGTGATGGAGACTCCGGTGGGGGAGTACACCCGCCGTCCCTCTGGTCCAGGCAGGACTTGCTCAAGAGCCGCTCCATTTGTGTCTGTGAAAGAAAGAACTTCGCTGGAACATTTTCCTCTAAGATATCCGACAATATACACTCTCTTTCTCGACTGGGGGACTCCATGATCCTTGCTGTTAAGCACCTGCCACGCGACATCGTACCCCAGGTCATCCAGCGTACTGAGGATGGCCGCAAACGTCCGGCCTTTGTCATGAGATAGGAGTCCGGGAACATTCTCAAGCAGCAGAAATGCAGGTCTTTTAGCGGCGGCAAGACGTGCGATCTCAAAGAACAGAGTCCCTCTGGCGTCGTCGGCAAATCCTCTCCGCTTTCCAGCGATTGAAAAAGATTGGCAAGGGAAGCCGCCGCAAATAAGGTCGAGATCCGGCAGCGTGCCGGGGTCAATGGTTCTGGCGTCTGCAAAGAAAACCTCTCCTTCTGTGTCATATATGGCGTTATACGCCTGGTTCGCATACTTGTCTATTTCGCAGTGACCCACGCATTCAAAACCGCCCACGGCCTCCAGGCCGGAGCGGAAACCGCCGATCCCTGCGAACATATCAAAAAATCGGATAGCCATTTGCCATCCGACCTACCTGGTAAATATTCACCTCCTACATCTTCATGCCGAAGTTCTCGTCCTCATCCATATCCTGGCTTTCTTCCTGTTCTTCTGCCAGTTCTTCCTCCGTCAGCTTGCGGAAGGAGTCCTCACTGGGGATGATCCCAATCATCGCGCCGGTGTCAAAGTTACAGTGCAGGGTGCCGATGTCATCCACAGCAATTACAGTCCCGCGTGTATTGTCTTTCACCCGGTGGATATCGTTGCCCATGCTCAGCAGCATGATCCGGGTGCCGGAGGGGTACTCTGCTTTATATCTTTCTGCCTGACGATGCAGGCGATCCCATTCGTTCATATTGATACCTCCATTTCTAAATGCCGCCCATGCCATGGTGCGGTTCCAAATGTTCTTCCAGTTCATCCTCGGTGCAGAGGAAATACTCATCACCGCTTTTCCAGTAGGAAACATACAGGTCGCCCTCGTCTGTGCTGATGGGGCGCTGCTCGAAACCTTCTCCAAGCCCATCTGAACATTGGCCAATGATTTCTTCCCGCAAATCAGCCATTTCCTCTGCCGTAAGCGACTCCTTGAGGTGGCAGTCGATTCGGCCCAGGAGCCTGCCATCCACTTCCTCCACTGTCCAGACGGCGGACATGAGCTTGGCTTCTACACCAGGATTTCTATCCAGATATTGCGCCATATCGCCCATCTCCGGGGGCTGCTCGTCCGCGATGGCCTGCTCGATCTGATCCTGATATGCCGTCAGGAAACCGCCGCCCACATCGATATAGTCATCGTACTCGCCGTCATCCAACTGCCCGATCAGGGGACAGTAGAACGTCAGCTTTTCCGGCCCGGCGGCCTGGGTCATGTCACGGATATCGTCCAGGAGCATTTCCTTGGTGAGGTACTGGTTGTGGAGAATGTTCTGTTCCAGTTCAGTGAGGATTTCCTCTCTGGCAGTGGACACAGCGAACGCCGCGGTGTTGGCATCAGCCAGGGTATCACTCTTGCCGAATACCCGAAGCAGGCAGCTGCCGATCTCGCTGTCAGCCGTGAGTTCCACTTCGGCTGCATTGTCACCTTCCAGCAGGAGACTCCGGGGCGTTTTGCGGATGCCCATTTCCAATAGGGCGTGATGCAGTTCATTGATGTTGGTAGGCAAGTCTCGTTCGAGAACCGAGCCTGCCTTTCCTGTGATTTTTGCTTTGATCATTCGATACACCTTCCTTCCAGAAATGAAAAAAGCCGGTCGCTTGTTTTGGAGGAAAATCTCCAGCGACCGGCTATGTAAAAAGAAATTACTAAAATAAAAACCAGCAGAATTTCTTCCACTGGTCGGCTTAAGGGGTGAGGGTATCCGCATCCCTGCTCTTAAATAATCAGGGACTGGGGTCACTCACAGTGTTTGTCTCGCTTGATAGCGTAATCTACGCTGTGTTTCCGGGCAATATGCTCAACGTTTTTATGTGTCAAAAGGGACTCCAGTTCGGTTATACTGTCCACGGGCTGGGTGCAGGCTTCGCCCCAGCATAAATAGTACCGCGTCCCTTGCTCTGGAATAGGATAATCCTTTGTGAACGGAGCCAGAACTGCCAGCCCATCGGCACTTTTCGAGGTTTTGACCAATACCGTCAGTTCAGGGCGTGTTGTTTGCCGAAGAAAGGCTTGCAATTCTTCCGGCGTTTCCTGTGCTGTCACCATCAGTTCCGCCGACGGCCATAGTTCTTCCAGAAAGGCCAATAGGGCAAAGCTGTGTCCAGCAGGGTAATTCTGTGTTGACCCTGCCAGCCAGGAATATTGAAGGTCTGCCGCTTCCCGCCAGCGCATTTCCCCGGTGAGCCGGGCCAGCCGGGAGAGCACCAGCGCTGCCACAGAGTTTCCAGAGGGCATCGCGCCGTCGTAGGATTCCTTCGTTCTGGTCAGCAGCTGCTCCCCGTCCGAAGCGTACGGGTAAAAACCGCCGTGTTCCCCATCGAAAAAGAACTTCAACAGGTAATCGGCCAGTTCCGTACAGCGGGTGAGGTAGGCTAAGTCATAGGTAGCGCTGTACAGCTCCAGCAGCCCATAGGCGTAAAAGGCGTAGTCATCCAGCTTGCCGGGGTGAGCGGCGTCTCCATCCCTCCAGCGGGCCAGCAGCCGCCCATTCGGAGTGGTGAGCTTTTCCATAAGGAAATCTGCTGTCCGACAGGCTGCATCCAGGTACCGGGGTTCATCCAGCACCAACCCCGCTCTGGCCAGTGCAGCCAAGGCCAGCCCATTCCAGGCGGTGAGGACCTTGTCGTCCCGGTGGAGTGTCGTCCGGTTCAGGCGATAGGCATACACACGCTCCCGAAGGGCAGCCATTCCATCCGATTCCTGGTCAAATTTCTCCTGGCCCAGCAGATTTGGGATGCTTTTCCCTTCAAAATTCCCCAACTTGGTAATGCCGTACCATTGGCAGAAGCGCTCTGCATCTTCCTTGCCCAGGACGGGAAGCAGTTCCTCTGGGGCCAGCGTGTAATATTTTCCTTCCACACCATCGCTGTCCGCGTCCTGCCCGCAGCAGAAACCGCCCTGTGGCCCAGGCAGATCCCGCAACACATAGTCCAAAGTGCGGCGGACGACCTGCTCATAGAGCGGGCGGCGGGTATCCTGAAACGCCTCGGTATAAGCCAGTGCCAGCAGGGCGTTGTCGTAAAGCATTTTTTCAAAGTGGGGGACCAGCCAGCGCTCATCGGTGGAATACCGAGAAAACCCACCGCCCACATGGTCGAACAGGCCGCCCCGGTACATGGCGTTCAAGGTGTGAAGGGCCATCTCCCGCGCGTACCCATCTTCGGAGAGACGGGCATAGCGCAGCAGGAAAATCAGGTTGTGGGGGGAGGGAAACTTGGGCGCGGAGCCAAACCCGCCCCACTGTCCGTCAAAACTTTGGGCAAATTGACCGGCAGCCCGCCGGACAAGTTCCCGGCTGGGCGCACCGGGCCGGTTTTCCGTCTCCCGGCGCAGCTGGGCGGTGAGGCTCTCCCCAGCAGCCAGCAGCCCCGCCCGGTCCTCCCGCCACAGGCGGGCCGCTTCATGGACCAGGCGCAGGAGCTGTGTTTTCGGCAGGTAGGTACCCGCCCAGAACGGCTTCTGTTCCGGGGTGAGCAGCACAGTAAGCGGCCAGCCGCCGGAGCCGTTCATGAGCAAGCACGCTTCCATATACACCGCGTCCACGTCCGGGCGCTCCTCCCGGTCCACCTTTATGGGGAGGAAGGAGGCGTTGATGGCCTGGGCCACGGTTACGTCCTCAAAAGACTCGTGGGCCATAACGTGGCACCAGTGGCAGGTGGAATAACCAACGCTCAGAAAGACCGGCTTATCCATGCGCTTTGCTTCCTCGAATACTTCCGCATTCCAGGGGCGCCAGTCTACCGGGTTTTCCGCGTGCTGTAGGAGATAGGGGGAATGTTCCGTGCTCAATCGGTTGCTCATTTGTGCTCCTTTCCCGGCGTGGTGCCGGATGTTGTAATAAGGCAAGTGTTTGCGTTACAGGGGCGAAATATGAACCGATGGGCAAAATAAAAGTCAGCGGAATTTCTTCCGCTGGTCAGCTTATATCGAACTTGGTTTATATTACATCCTCTTTTTGTCATCCGTTGCAGGATTGTCAATCAGTGCCCCATCCTCACGAAACCGTGAGCCATGACACGAGCAGTCCCAACTGTGCTCAGCGGCGTTGTATTTCAGCGCACAGCCCATATGCGGGCAGCGGGGAACAGTAGGGGTCAGCAGGCCAACCACGGATTCCAGCCCATTCGCAGCCATCTGTGGGCGGAGGATGCTTCGGGAGGGCTGAAACACACGAGTGTATTTGCTTTCCCTGCCCAACACCAGATCCGTCAACAAAGTGGCTGCTGCCATAGAAGAAGTCATTCCCCATTTGTTGAACCCGGTTGCAACATAGAGGTCAGGCGTACTTTTTGCATACTGCCCGATATAAGGCACACTATCCAGGCTCATGCAGTCTTGAGTGGCCCACCTGGCGGCGATCCGTGCTTGGGGATAATTGTGTTGAGCGAAGGTTTCCAAGCCCTGCCAGCCGCCAGGCTTGCCAGTGCGATGGCTGCCGCCGCCTAACAGCAAAAAGCCTCGATGATTCCGGAAGGACAAACCACCTTTTTGCTCATCTATATACATCCCGCCCACATCCGGCGCACCTTCCAGGGCCAGCACATAGGAGCGCTGCTGGTACAGTTTGATGAAATAACCGCCATGCTTATTAAGAATGGGAAAGTGGGTGGCGATAATGATTTTCTTTGCGGACACGGTTCCGCCAGTTGTGAGCGCCCTGCCGGGCATAAGTTCCAGCACCTTGGTATGCTCAAAAATCCGCAGGCTCCGTGCGATTGCCCCCAGAAACTTCAAGGGATGGAACTGAGCCTGTTGGGGGAAACACACTGCCCCGGCTATGGAAAAAGGGAGGGGCAATTCCGTTTCAAAGGACGCCGAGAACCCAAGCTGTTCCAGCGCGGTGATTTCCTTTTCGATTTTCCGCCGGTCGTTCCGCGAATAAACGAAAGCGTCCTTTTCCTCAAAGTCACAGCCTGTTTCCCGGCAGAGTTTGCAGAACTGGTCCAGCGCCTCCTGGTTTGCTTGCAGGTAGAGCCTGGCTGTTTCGATACCAAATTCACGGATGAGCTTATTATAAACCAGCCCATGCTGTGAAGTTATTTTCGCCGTAGTATCCTTTGTGATGCCGCTGCCAATGCGGTCAGCCTCCACTAAGGCGTAATCCACCCCGGTTTGAGCCAACTTGTAGGCACACAGCACCCCAGCGATCCCTCCGCCGATGACTAACACATCTGTGCGCAGATCTCTGTCTAAGGGTGTAAACTGGGGCAGCTCCGCCGTTTGTGTCCAGATAGAATCCATATTATCACCTCGATAGGTTTAGGATAGCCTTTCCATAAAGCGATTATGTGCTGCCCGTCCATGAGGTGGTTCTATTTTGAGCACATAAGGAGCATGTGTGCCAAGCGGGTCGGAAAAATTTGCTCTTACTTATAAACTGATTCCGTTTATGCGAGAGTTCGAATCCTGCCGGAAAGCCAAAACGCCAAATTTTCATCTACGTTTTTGACTTTTGAAATCCAGGCTTTTGAGCATCAAAAAACCGCGCAACCGCGCGGTTTTTTGCGTGAATATCTTTTTTATATCCACAGGATGGCAGGGGCAGAAGGATTCGAACCCTCGGCACGCGGTTTTGGAGTGGATGTGGAAAAGACATGAGCGGACATATAACAGCCAGTTTTCCGCACGGTTGAGCGGTTTATGTTTCCAGAACCCAAGCCGCCTAAGTTTTTGATGCTTTATTGATGATATTCTAAAATCTCAGTCCTGCAGTTGCGGCGGGCGGTCCAAATCTGCGCCGCACAACAAGGAAAGCACGATTCACTGCCTGCGCGATAAAAAACCGCCCATATCCCAAAAACGCTTTCCAAGCATAAACACTATGCCGCTCTGATGAAAAACATCAACATTCTTTGCCGGAAATCAGCACCGTAGAGATGAAGCGCCCGTCTACATATTCGTTTTTCAAGGAACCGCTGTATTTCTCAGCAATATCCTGCATGTTTCTCAGCCCAAGCCCATGGACAGCCCCATCCCCTGTTTTTGTGGAGGTAAGACTTGCATTGTGCAGGAAGGGGTCCGAGGCCACTGGATTTGTGACCTTAAACAACACAAAGTTTTCCCGCTGCCGGATGTCGATTTGCACCCTTTTTTCTGGGGGCACTGCTTCACAGGCCTCAAACGCATTCTCGATTTGATTGGACAGGATCGCGCAGATATCGGCCTGTTCAAAGGCGGAGAGATCCTTTAGAATGATCCTAAAATCAAGGGTGATTTCCTTTTGCTCTGCCTCGCGCAGTTTCGTGTTGATGACCGCGTCTATAATGTCGTTGCCGCAGCGGCATAGGGGGGCGGAGAGAAAGGAAGTGTCCATAATGGAATGGACATATTCCGATATCTGTGCAGGCTTCTCCCGCTGGGCCAGGGAATCGATTACTGCAAGGTGGTGGTGGAAATCGTGCATGGCCTTTGCGTGATTGGCAAGGCTCTGGTTTAGGAGGGAATAATTGGCCTCCATCAGCCGGTTCATGGCAGACAGCCTTTGATGGGCGGCTTTTTCTTTTTCAGAGAAGGCTGCGGTAATGCGGGAGAAGATCAGGAGGAAAAGGAAGCAGGGCAAAATGACAAAGGAAACCAGCATAGCCCCCTGCAGCTGCACATAATTTCCGTTGAGCACCATGGCAAAGAGAAACTGCATGGTTCCGTAGGACAATACGGTGAAGGCCAGCAGCCCGGCGGCCGTTCTGCCTTGCAGCGCATGGAGCATGTTAAGACGCCTATAAAATAAGCGGAATAGAATGATATCACAGCCTTTATCTACGGCAAGATAGCCTATCCGGGCGGCTCCTGGCAGCAGGGAGGTATAGAAGATCTCACGCGGATCTCCTTGCAGGAGTCCCATGCCGATAAAGGTAAGATAATCCACAGATTGAATGACGAACATAGCGAGAATACAAGAAAGGCTCCGCATCTTGAGGCTTCCGGCAGAAAGGAATTTTCCGGCAGCGATGGATAACAGCATACCGCCGATAGGGGTGAGAAAGGAAAAGGACCTCCAGGAATTCATGAAAGCGACATAAAGGGTATAGATACACGCTGTAAGCAGCCATAGGCATAGGGTCTTTCTCCTGCCATACCTTGGGCCGCAGGCAGCCACCATGGCGCCGGGAATCAGCAGACATTCTATAAAGCTGGCCAATATCTCCGCAGTTGCACATGCAATATCCATGGGTCACCCCCCCCAAAGCCGCATAATGGTGTCCTTCACCTTGGGCAGCATGGGCCGGCTGATGGGCAGCCTCTCTCCCTGTTTCATAACCATCCAGCAGCCCTCCATGGCGCGGGCAAAGTTCAGGTTGATAAAACAGCTCCGCTCGATAAAGGCAAACGCAGGGTTGTGCAGCAGGCCAAAGACCTCTTTAATTCCCCGGCTGTCTGAAACAACGCCCTGTTCTGTGGTGAATATCTGCAGGCTGCGGTGCTCTTTTCGCACATACATAATATCTTTGTGAAGGATTCGAGTGATGTTGTTGTAATGGGATACCATCAGGCAGGCGCAGTTTGCGTCGTCCAGAGATTTCAAGGCGGTTTCCAGTGCCTCGGGCAGGTCCTTGTCCATGTTCTGCTTTAATATATACCGCAGCGCGTGGACAGCATAGCCCTTTGTGGCGTAATCCAGATAGGAGGTCAGGAAGATGATCTTGGCAACGGGCTGCCATTCCCGGATCTTCTCCGCCACTTCCAGCCCATTAGAGCCAGGCATTTCCACATCCAGAATATAAATATCAAACCGGTCGCCGTCCAGAATGGAGGAGACCAGGGCCGCAGGATTTGTACAGCACCAAACCCGAAACAACCGGCCTGCTGTTCCCATGTAGCTTTTTACCAGACATTTGACTTTGTCCAGAAGCTCCTGGCTGTCGTCCACAATGGCAATCTTTGTCATGGATATCACCCGCCTTAAGTAAGCATACATATTTTTTTATATTATAACACGCTTTGGAGCTCTGTGGTAGGATTTCGAGCGAATTGCCGGATTATCTGTAGCGAACGGCGAATACCGGGGCAGACGGCAGGGGGCGGGGACAATTCACACCCTATGATGAACAGTTTAGACAAAACCCCTGACTTTCTGGCGGATATATGATACAATCGCCCTATCCAAGACACAGTTGGAAATTTTGCATTGTGAACAGGAGTTGGGAAATGTATGCGAGTGCATGGCGCGTCTTTTACGGAGAATGTCTATCAGCTTTACCAGAAGAATCAGACCACACCCCAGGAGACCACCTACCAGGATTTGCTGCAGGCTACCGCAGGGGAAATTCAAAACGCACAGGAGCCAAAGGTGCAGATCTGGGCTGACTACCAGAACTGGAAGGCCCAGCAGCCCCCGCGGAAGCTGCCGGAGTCCCAGGGAGCAACAGAAGAAAACATGGCCTACCTGCGGGAAAACTTCACAGGGGAGCTGTCTTTGTTTCAGCGCATCGACGCGCTGGACACCATGCGGGAGATGGGGATGATCACCCAAGACCAAATGATGAGCACCTTGGGGTTTGGAACCTTTAGCCTCTATACGGTGGACCCCGACAAACTTATTATTTGTACAGGTGCACCGGGAAATGAAGAGTACCTTCATAAATGGACGCAGTTTTTCTGGGGTGCGCCCGTCATGAAATCAGACAGCCTGGAGGCCCTTTTCGAGCTGCTGGATGAACAGCTGCGTTTTGACGGCGAGGACGATGTTGCCGGAAGAATAGAGGAGGTTTTGAACAGGGTGACAAGAAAGGTGCTTGAATAACCATTTCACGCTTATTATGCTTTATAAAAGGAGAGGGAATCCATGATAGTCAGCAAATCTAGCTTTACAGAGAATTACTACAAGTATTACCAGGCAAATCAGCAGAACCCCCGGGAAAGCCCCTATGAACAGCTGCTGCTGTCTGCGGCACGGGACATGAAAAACGCCAATGAGCCGGGGGTTCAAATCTGGGCCGACTACAAGGACTGGAAGGCCCAGCAGCCTCCGCGGGAGCTGCCGGAGTCCCAGGGAGCAACCGAGGAAAATATGGCCTACCTGCGGGAGCATTTCACAGGAGAGCTGTCCCTGTTTCAGCGCATCGACGCGCTGGACACCATGCGGGAGATGGGCATCCTTACCCGGGAGCAGATGATGGACGGCCTGGGCTTGGGCGGCAGCTTGATTCGGGCGGGGAATACAAAGGTAATTGCCAATGGCTCTCCGGAAGCAGCGCGGGAACTGTGGGCCTGGGGTTCGTTTTTTGCGGATTCCCCTATCCTGCAGATGGACGACTTGGAGAAACTGTTCCAGGTTCTGGACGACCAGCTGCGGATAAACGGCGAGGAGGAGACAGCCCAGCATATCCAGTCCATACTGGAAAAATCGACCCACAGGGTATGGGAATAACCCAAGCTTTTGTGCTGGAAAGGAGACAACCACCTATGCGCGTGCAAGGGTCCTTCTCTGAGAATGTATACAGGTATTACCAGCAAAGCCAGCGTCCTGGCGGAACTAGCTTCATAAGGCAGGACTTGTCCAATGTCTTTGACCGGGAGATCCGGTGCGGAGCTGACCCCAAGGGGCAGATACTGGCGGACTATTGCGACTGGAAATCCCAGCAGCCCCCGCGGATCCTGCCCCCATCCCAGGGCGCCACCGAGGAAAACCTAGCCTATCTGCGGAAGCATTTTTCGGGGGAGCTGTCTTTGTTTCAGCGCATCGACGCGGCAGATACCATGCGGGAGATGGGGATTCTGACAGAAGAACAAATGTTGAATTACCTGGGGCTGGGTGAGAGCACCATAGGGGTCATCACAAAGGACACGCCTTATGTTCGTTTTATTCCGGCTGAAGCCTCTCAAGAGCTGCGCTCATGGATCGACTTTTTTGGATCGTCAGCCGTAGGGTTTTGTGACGATCTGGATAAGCTGCTGGATATTCTTGACGTGAGAATGCGCTTTGAAGGACAGGAGAATGTAGCGGAGCAGATTCAGGCCATTCTAAATAGAACGACAAACAAGAGTGCCGTGTATTGAGCGAGTGATATTTCAGTCTGTGATTTTTGCGTGGCCCGGATTTTTTTGTGGTGTAAAGAGTATAAAGCCTCCGATATTCCTGCTGGGCAGGTGTATCGGAGGCTTTTAGAATGGATGTTTTGCACAGCAGACGGGAATTTTGGGCGTCCGATTTTAAGTAGACTTACCGCTAGGCAAGTCTTTGGCAAGGGCAGAAGGCTCTGAACCCGAAGACTTGACGTTAGGTCAACGTCTTACATCCAGGTTTTGGAGTGGATGTGGGAAAAGCATGAACGGACATACAACGGCCTGCTTTCCGCGCGGTTGTACCGTTTGTGTTTCCGAAACCCACGCCCCAAAAAGTTTTGATGATTTATTGATGATATTAGAAATTCTCAGACCCAAATCAGAGCAGTTTCCAACCACTCAGCATGGCATTTTAGAGCGGCAAGAGATAATTTCGTTTGAAATAGTAGCATGGAAATCGGGGTGTGTCAAGCAGGAATTTCTCGCTCAAAATTTGCGCCGCTAAACAAAGAAAGAGAAGCCAACCGAAACAGGGGACGAAATATTTTTTCTTCTGTGCCCTTTAGCATACTCTTACATTCTGTTCTCATTACCCCAATCACAAAGTTGATCCAGCACCACCATCAGCGACTTTCCTCTTTCTGTCAGACTGTACTCCACCTTGGGCGGTATCTGCGGGTAAACCTCCCGGTGGATAAGTTCGTCATGCTCCAATTCCTTTAGGTGCTGGCTCAGTGTCTTGTCAGAAACCTTGCCCAGATACCGCTGCAGCTCATTGAAACGCACTGGCTGGTATTCCATCAGGCAGTAGAGGATTACCATCTTGTACTTGCCTGAAATCAGCGAAAGGGTATAGCTGAACCCGGTATCCTCAAAGCAGGCTGCTGAAATGCATTTTTTCATTTTATCACTTCCCTGCAAGTAAGTATCTAACTATAAAGTGGGTACTTGTATTCCTTTCCAACTCTCAGTATAATACATAAAGACGGGAAAGTAAAGCGTTTCCCTACAAAATAACCGGAGGTATCACGATGAAGAAAGATCTTGGAGTAAACCCCTATCTGTTTCCTATGCCCACGCTGATGATTGCCACCTACAACGAGGACGATACCGTAGATGACATGATGATGGCCTGGGGAGGCATCTGCGCGGGAAATATGGTAGCGCTGAACCTTGAAAAAGACCACAAGACCTGTGCAAACCTGGAAAAGCGCAAGGCTTTCACCATCAGCGTCCCGGATGTGGCGCATATCAAGGAGGCCGACTTTTTAGGAATCGCCAGCGCCAACAAGATGCCGGACAAATTTGCGCGCAGCGGCCTACACGCCGAAAAGAGCGGAAAGGTGGACGCGCCCATCGTTACTGAGTTCCCCCTCACCGTGGAGTGCAAGGTTGTGAGCATGGAGGAACTCGGTGGCGACTATCATGTGGTAGGCGAGATCGTAGGCGTACTGGCGGAGGAATCCGTCCTGGACGAGAAAGGCCGGGTGGATGCCTCCAAACTCAACGCCTTCGTGTTCGACCAGTTCCGCAACGGCTACTACGCCATCGGTGAAAAAGTCGGCCAGGCTTGGAACAGCGGCGCTGGGCTGATGAAGGAGTAAAAATCTGCCAATGCTAAGATAAGCACTATAGACCTTGCAATTGGTTTACTAAAATTTATCATGCCAGAAACGGGAGCATTGATCTGCAACGCAATGCTCCTTGTGTTGTTCCAGGATACTGCAAGAATATCCATGAAAATTGAGCATAATAGTCGGTCAAAAGGACAAGGAGGCTAAAGCGCGTGCCGCCCATAAAGATAGCAGACTGTTGAGCCGTGTGAGGGCGCTGTCGGCGGTTTTGTGGCAGGAATAAGGGAGGGACAGGGCAAAGCACGACAGCGGCCCTTGTGGGGCATTTGTGGTGATTTGTGAGGGAGAGATAGTCAAACAGGATTTTGCGGCGTATCAGATTCGGATTTTGGAACCGATTTTGAGAGAAGATATACCGCAAGAGCGCCGCCATATTGCACAACCGCTAAAGATTTCCGGACATCCGATTTTCAAGCAGGAGAAAGGCGGAGGGGTTGCGGTGCACCCCTCCGCCGGTTCACAACGTCCGGCAATGCCGGTCGTTTCAAGGGGTTCTGGGATTCTTAGTGCAAAATCACGATAGGGGTTGCTAATGCGGATTTGGAGTGAAAGGTGGGGTTGCTGTCGCGAAAAACGGCGATGTTGCGAGGAATTTCCAGGGGTTGCAAATGAAGTGTAGATCTTTTCCTCTCCTGTCTTTTTTGATGCTTCTATTCTATCACAATTCCTCTACCTTGTGTAGACACTATCTAACCGGGAAGATTATTTTTTCAGAGTTGGACACGAACGCATGGGAGTACATCGACCACGAAATCAGGCAGATTGTTTTAACGGGAACACAGGCAGATATGCTCTTGCGAGTGCTCCTAAAGGTTCAGAATCCTGCCCACGATATGTGTTCCAGATGGAAAAGCCTGGCTGACCGGGAGCGCTGGAAAGCGCATATTCAAGCAGTATACGATGTGATAAGTCAGCTATAATAGCCCATATTTGGCCCTGATGACTTCGGTTATCGGGGCATTTTTTGTGTTTTTGGGATTGAACAGAAAGGAGAATCAATGAAGATATACAGAAGCGCAGAGCATTATTGCGACCCCACATCCGGGCAAGCCCTGGATAACATCATGCAGGAGCGCCACGAAAAAGTCAAGAAATTGATTTGTGAATTACGGCGTTTGGCAGAATTGTCTGGGTTTTCGATTGTGGAAAGGGTGGTGCTTATGGACAAGCTGACCGGTAAAATCTATCGTTAGAAGGAGAAAAGGAGATGATTGTTTGAGCAAAACCGAACTGGATTATATGCGTCCTCAGACCGCAAAAGGCTATCGCTACCTCTCGGTTCCGAAGGAGCTTTTGGAGAATCCGGTGTTCTCAGGGCTGGACTATGGCGCTGTCATTTTGTACGCGAAAATGCTTGAAAGGACCAGCTTGTCGGCCCAGCATGAGGACAAATTTACCGATGAAAAGGGCCGACTTTTCATCATTTACACCGTGGAACAGATGGAAAAAGACCTCCAGCGGTCACACCCCACGGTAATCAAATTTACCAAGCAGTTAGCTGATATTGGGCTGATTGAAAAGGTAAAACAAGGACAGGGAAAACCCGCCAGGATTTACATAAAGGACTTTACTTCTGGGGACACTGGCGCTCAAGAATTGCCGGATATTAACCTCTGCAAGTTAGAAAATTTGACTTCTTGCAGTAATGAAAATGAACTTCTGGACGTTAAAAATCTTTCATCTATAGAACTTAATAGTAAAGAACTTAATAATAAAGACCTTATCCTTCCTACCTTCCTTCCGGAGAGGGGGGAGTGTGAAGTAAACGAAATGACAGAAGAAGATGTTGAAGAATTGCAAGCTGATGTGCGTTCGCAAATCGAGTACACCGTTCTTTGTGAGAACTATGACGAGGATTTAGCGGACGAAATCGTTGAAATCATCACGGAAACCCTCTGCCGTGATGGGACGGAAATGAAGATTGGAGGCACAGTATTTCCAACCGCCTTGGTGCGAAAACGTATGCGCTCCTTGACATATGAGCACGTCTCTTATGCGCTGGATAACCTTGGGAAAGCAGGGCCGGTACATAACCTGCACAGGTATTTGCTGGCGGTTTTGTTCAACGCTCCGGCTTCATGCAGCGCCGCAACACGGGCAATCTTCAACGCAAATAATTGAATTATTGGAGGATTTCATCATGAAAAACAAGTACGATACGCTGGAAAGCGAGTACAAGAATACCGCTAAAGAACTGGCCCTGATTACCGGCTGGACACCACAGCAGGCTGAAAAAGTGCTGGCTCTGGTAGCCGGATTTTCCAAGAAAAAGGCTGAAACGGTTGCAAAAGAGCAGCGTAAAAATCAGAAAAACTCGAGGATTATCGCCACAAAAAAGCTGCTGAAGAACTATCGCAACCTGAAGATTTCGTTGAAATGCGGCATGGAACACAACCTGAAATTGCTGGAGGACTACGAATACCAGCGCTTGATGGAAAAGGAAGAAAGCGTCAGGAATCAGAAATTGACCTCAATGGCGCTCTTAACTGCCTCGAATCAGGTGCTATGGGCGCGACTAAATGCGGCTCTGGATTGTTACAAAGAAATGTGCAAAAACGAAACCAGTCCTTCTGCCCAAAGGGGTTATAAGCTCATTTATGCCCGCTATCTTTGCGATACTCCGATAAGCATATCCGCTATTGAGGAGCGTTTTGCGATTGAACATTCGACATTTTACAAGAACTTAAATCGGGCGGTTGCTACGCTGAGCGTGATTCTTTTCGGCAGCGAAAGCGCCGAAGATTTCTGCTGGGGCGAGGATTCGTAAGCGGCTTTCGGCCGCAAAAAGGGGCCGAAAGCCCAAAAGTACTTAAAACGAAAATTTTTGAGTTTTAAGTACGCGCCAGCATCGCATTTGTAGGACAACGTGTCAGACATTCTGTCCGACACTTGCCATCAAATGCCCGCTTGCGCGGCTGGGTAGGGGTACAGCCCCTACAACCCTACTGGTGAAAGCACCGGCGGTTTTAGAGCCGCACTGTTACGCGCAGAAAGGAGATGATTATATCAATACAAGCAGAACAAAGAAACTGAGCCTTCGGCTGAGCGAAAAGGAGTACAAGAGGATTACAAGACGTGCTAAGTCTTGCGGGCTTACCAAGTCGGCTTATGTTCGTCAGCTTATCATTGGATATGAGCCAAGAGAATCACCGCCTGCCGATTACTTTGCTATGACCCGAGAGTTAAAAGAGATAGGCAACAATATGAATCAACTGGCTTTTATGGCGAACGCTACTGGCCTGATTGACGAGGCTACCTATTATGAGAACGTGATTCATCTGCGGGATAGTCTGAGGCGGATTGAAAAAGCAGTGCTGGGCTAAACCATAAAATTTCAAGAGCTTCGATACAGGGAATCGGCACCCAGTAAGCAAAAGCTTTCCCACTTGCTCCGTCAGCAAAAATGGTGTATACTATGACTGCGTAGCAATCTGAAAACGGAGGTGCCGCAATGAATATCGCCATTTGTGACGATGAGAATAGTCTGATTGAACAGCTGCACAGTATTATTATGCGTTGGTGTCAGTTGAGGGACTGCCCCTGTGAGGTTCGCTCTTTTGCCAACGGTGAGGAATTGCTTTTTGAAACGGCAGGCAGTTTTCCATTCGATTTGATTCTGCTGGATATTGAGTTGGGCAACGGAAATGTCACCGGCATGGAACTGGCCCGGAAAATACGGGAGGCAGATCAGCGTGTGGACATTGCTTTCCTGACAAATTATTCAGGGTATGTCTTTGAGGGCTATGAAGTATCCGCGCTCCGCTATTTGATGAAACCTGTTACGGAAGAAAATCTTTTTCCTCTGCTTGATTTGGTCCGTGAACGCATGGGGCGAATCAGCCGTTATCTGGTTGTAGAGATAGATGGGGAGCAGCGCCGGGTGGAGGAGGATAATATTATCTACTTAGAGGCGCGGAACCATACGGTTTTGATAGAGACGAAAACCGGGACATTGGAAGTAAAAGCTGCTATTTCAAACCTTTTCCAAAAGTTGAGCACTGATTTCATCCCAACACACCGCAGCTTTATTGCAAATTTGCGCCATGTGGAGCGGGTGGGCCGAAAGGATTGTTTGTTGGATGATGGCCGCAGTATTCCTGTCAGCCGGGGAGCCTGGGAGAAACTCAACCAAGCGTTTATTGTTTACTATCGGGAGGGATAGCATGGGCTGGATAATTTTACTAGCGGCACTGTCTGCGGTCTGCTGCTGTGGCACAGTGGCACTGGCAGTTTGGCTGATCCACCGCCGTTCCGATCGCCGCATTGCCGCTTATCAGAATAAACTCCTAGCCCGGCAGATTATAGAAGTAGAAAACCTCTACACCACCATGCGGGGATGGAGGCACGATTATCACAACCACCTACAGACCCTCAAAGCCCGCCTGGATATGGGTCAGACCCAGGGCGCAAGAGAATATCTTGACACATTGGAGCATGATTTGGACGGTATCCATGCTCTGGCCGAAACTGGAAACGTCAGTGTAGATGCCATTCTGAACGCCAAGCTTTCTTTGGTGCTGAAACAAGGGATCAACCTAAACGTAAAGGCCACGGTTCCCAAAAATCTGACGGTATCTGATATTGACCTGTGCGTGATTCTAGGCAATCTCATTGATAACGCTATGGAGTCCTGCGAAAAGGTGGATGAAGATGGGCGTTTTCTTCGTCTGTATATCAACGTGCTAAAACAGCAGCTTTACATCACAATTACCAATGCTACGGCGGAAACTATCCGAAAAATCGACGTCGCGTACATCTCCACAAAGCGTGGCAATCACGGCCACGGCTTGAAACGCATTGACCGCGTTGTGAAAAAGTATGATGGATATATCAACCGAAAGAACGAGCCAGGGGTATTTGTCACGGAGATATTGCTGCCATTATAGGAATATGTGCTATTCGCGCTCGAATTTTAACAGTTCGCGCGCGATTTCGTTTTTTGTGTGAGGTTATGCTATACTTAGGCAGCAAGCAGGAAGGAGTGATTTATTTGGATGAAAAAAAGCGGCACTCGACAGCGGCAAATGTTTTGTATCTGCTGCGTCATGTAACGAGAGTGGACCGCACATATCTGATGGTTTTAGCGGCAACACTGGCAGTGAAGCTGGTGCTGCCGGTAGTGGCGACATTGCTGCCTACAGCGGCGGTAGCGGCGCTGACCAAGAACGGGAGCATGGGACAGTATCTGGTAGCAATTTTAGGACTGATGGCCCTATATGCTCTGGGGACAGTACTCAGTGGGTATCTGACTAAAGTGATGGGCTTGAAGAATATGCGTTTGCGTACCCATACTTTCGTGCCGATTCAATACCAAAAGGCGCTCACGATGGATTTCTGTCTGCTGGAATCACCGGCGGGTCAGAAGAAGTCTGCTACTGCCGATGCGGCATTAAGCAGCAACAGAGTTGGTGTAGAGGGAATGCTCCGGCATCTGGAGCCGTGGCTGCTAAACCTTATCGGAATGGTACTCTATGGGGCTGCGGCGGTGCGGTTGGACTGGCGTATCCTGCTGGTGCTGTTGGCAATGACCGGAGCTAACTATTTCATTGCCCTCTGGGCTTGGCGCTTTAATATGCGAACGAAGCCGAAGGCGGATACCTTTCTTCAAGGACAAAAATATCTGCGGCGAGAGGGAGAGCAGCCCGCCAACGGCAAGGATATCCGCCTCTATCATATGGAGAAGTGGCTCATGGACGCCCACAATGCCTGTGTCATGGGCCGGGATAAGTGGAGGCGGCAGTCCTTCGGACGAAGGGCCTTACGCTCGGTCAGCGATAGCGTGTTTCTGGTGGTCAGAGATGCCCTAGCATATACCATGCTGGTGGGGTCTTTCCTGGCCGGAAATCTTGACGCGGCGGGATTTACCCTGACCGTCGGCATCATCTCTACGTTCACAAATTGGCTCAACGAGTTTGTGGCCACCAGCGATGACTGGCGCTATGAGACATTGGAGGTGGACGATCTGCGAGATTTTCTGGAACAGAAGGATGTACTCAACCACGGCCCTGGGTCGGATGTCTCTCAGGTCAAACGTCCGCCCCAGGTGGAGCTGCGGGACGTTACCTTTACTTATCCCGGACAAGAACGGCCAGTTATCAATCACCTGTCTCTCACCATCCGTCCAGGGGAGAAAATTGCCCTGGTTGGTCTCAACGGTGCGGGAAAAACCACCCTTGTCAAACTTCTCTCCGGTCTTTACAAGCCGGACAGCGGTGAAATTCTGGTGGACGGAATACCCACCACTGATTTCAATGCTGCCGAATACCTCCGACTGGTAGGAACGCTGTATCAGGACGTGAACATTCTGCCCTTCACCATCGGGGAGAACGTCTCCGGCAGGGAGGAGTATGACCACGCCCGGGTCTGGGCCTGTCTGGAACAGGCGGGTCTGAAGGAGGCGGTGGAGGCTTTGCCTAAAGGGCTGAACACTTCCATCACCCAGCAGTTGGAGCGTGACGGAGTAAATCTTTCCGGCGGACAGCAACAGAGGCTGCTCTTTGCCCGGACGTTGTACAAGAGTGCGCCCCTACTCATTCTGGATGAACCCACCGCTGCCCTCGACCCTCTGGCAGAAGCGGATCTTTACCACAAGTATGCCCAAACTACTGGGGGAAAGACCAGCGTATTTATCTCTCACCGCCTCAGCTCCACCCAGTTCTGTGACCGAGTTGTATACATGGAGCATGGGCGCGCCACCGAGGTAGGCACACACCGGGAACTGCTGGAACAAGGCGGAAAATATGCGGATTTGTTTCAGCTCCAGAGTTCCTACTACCGCGACGAAAAGGAGGCGCAGCATGAAAACGCCTAAAAATGCTTTTTTCCGGGACTGCCGTCAGTTGATCGCCCTGGTACAGCACAAACGTCCCGCTACGCTCCCGGTGGCATTGCTCACTGCTATACTGGAGAGCGCGTTTCCCTTTGTAAACATTATCTTCGGCGCACTGATCCTGGATCATCTCTTAACAGGGGATGGGGGAGTTATGGTGTTGGTCTGGTGGATGATCGGATTGGACTTTGTACTGGGGTGCAGCAGCCGTGTATTGCGCTGGCTCTGTCGGGCGGAGGCACTCACCGCCGATGAGCTGGCCCTTGGAGCCATGACGAAGAAGTGCATGACCATGGACTATCAACAGTTAGAGACACAGGAGATCATGGACAAAAAGGCCCGCGCGGAAGAAGGCTGCACCAGCCGGGGAAGTTTTTTTGAGTTTGTCTGGGGCCTCTCCGAACTCCTGGGTCACGGCCTTACGGTGCTTTACGCCCTCATCACTGTTAGCCGCCTCTTTGTCAGCAACTCTCTCCCGCTAGACACAAATGCCTGGGTTCAGGCGCTGAATTCTCCCTTGCTGGCTTTGGCGGCGGTGGTACTGGCTCTGACAGCACCACTTGGTTGCGTGCCGCTGACCAAGTGGGCCAACCGGGTAAACCTGGAGTGGTATAACATAAACGTGGACGGAAACCGCCGTTGGGGAGCCGTCAGCCGTATCGTTGAAGACTACCGGCAGGGCAAGGATTTGCGAACCTACCGCATGAGTGATATGCTGATGGATAAATATAAGCGGGTGGTGGATATTTTTTGTAAACACGCTAAGACCTTTGGCCTGCGCACCCAAGTTATCCAAAGCCTTATAGCGTTGGTAAACCTGACGACGGTGCTTGTCGCTTATCTTTTTGTGGGGCTGAAAGCCATGGCGGGCCTCATTACGGTGGGCATGGTGTCCATGCAAGTAGGGGCCATCACAGCCCTGGCAGGGGCAGTGCGGGAGGCGGTAGCGTTGGTGGGCCGTCTGGACCTCCAACGCAAGTACCTAAAGGAGTATGCGGATTTCCTGGCCATCCCTTCGGAAAAATACAATGGCACTCTTCCTGTAGAAAAGCGGGACGATGGAGACTACGACTTGGAATTTCGGGATGTTTCCTTCCGCTATCCAAACCAGGAGCAGTGGAGCCTGCGCCATGTGTCCTGCCGTCTGCCGAAAGGGGAAAAGCTGGCGATTGTCGGCCCAAATGGAGCGGGGAAAACCACATTTATCAAGCTCCTCTGCCGCCTTTATGACCCAACAGAGGGAGAAATTCTGCTAAATGGAATTGATGTACGCAAGTATGACTATGGTGAATATGTGTCGCTGATGTCGGTCGTGTTCCAGGACTTCAAGCTATTCTCCATGAAGTTAGGGGAGAATGTGGCAGCCGGTATAGACTATAACCCGCAGCAGGTCTGGGCGTGCCTGGATAAAGCGGGGATGAAGGAGCGCACGGAGAAGATGGAGGATGGCCTGGAAACTGACCTCTACCAGCAGAAAGAGAATGGAGTGGAGATTTCCGGCGGCGAGGCCCAGAAGCTGGCTATTGCCCGAGCGCTCTACAAGGATGCGCCCATCGTCATTCTGGATGAGCCTACCGCTGCTCTTGATCCTGTCAGCGAATATGAGATTTATAGCCGTTTCGGACAGATGGTAGAGGGCAAGACCAGTGTCTATATTTCCCATCGGATGTCCTCCTGCCGTTTTTGTGATTGGGTGTTTGTGTTTGACGGCGGGAGTATCGTACAGACGGGAAAGCATGAGGAACTCCTGGAGCAGGATGGGCTTTATGCGGAGCTTTGGCAGGCACAGGCGCAATTTTATTGAGAAATGAAAGAATGATAATGCCATTGTATTACTCCTGAGTAACAAAGTAGGAAAATATTGCGTGATCAAGGGGAAGGTCCCCGGTGAAGGGTGTTATGCCTTGGTCGAACCGGCAGGCGAGGCTCAAAGCTTACTTTCCAGAACTCTATACCGTATACTGCCTTTCCGATAATTCCGTTCAGAAGTAATAGTAAGCAGAGGTCAGTATGGAAGTAACGCTTTGCCACATAGGACCCAGTGTTTGTGGTTTGAAATTTTGAATGGTACGAAAGGAACAGGCTGGGCAGACCGCTTGACTAAGCCACAAACATAATATTATATGGCGGTTTTGCAATCTAGCAAAACCGCCGTTTTGCTTTGTTAAGTGGTCGGAATAGTTTGCCAGAGAATACGCGGCGGGCGGCACAAGGCGTAATATATATGGATTTTTAGTAGAACTTTTGCAAACAGGACGTTAGGTGTCCAGTTTATAGTATATCCTTTGTGGAAAGGAGCAAAGGGAAGGAGATGAGTATATGAGTCCCGTCGAGCGGCGTCAAGCTTTGCTTGAAGTCCTGTGCCGCCGACGGTCTGACACCTATGCGAATTTGGCCTTTGAATTTGGCGTGTCTAAAAAGACGATTCAGCGTGATGTCGAGATACTCATATGCTCATATCCAATCGAAACGGTTCGTGGACGTTATGGAGGCGGGGTTAGGGTCGTAGGAGATTATCCCTATGACCGCCATACCTCGAAACGCGCACTAAATTGTGAACAAACAGAGCTGCTCGTGCGGATAAGGAAAATGTTATCGGGAAAAGACATAGATACTCTTGACAGCATTATCACCGGCTTTGCTCCTTAATCTACATACATGAACCTTGAAAACCGCATAACGGCACACAAGTAATGCACAACCCGTACCGCAGGGTCAAAGGGGGATACTGGTAGATTGGCCTGGACGGTCTAGTCAGCCGTTGTCACCATCCGCTGGTATCGCGCCACGCGCCACCGTGGGCTTGTGTGCTGTATCTATACCCAGATGAAAGAAGTATGAACTATGCCAAATAGCATTTTTGCAAATTATCCCGATATCGTATCAGTGGAGGACGTACAAGCTATGCTCCACATCGGCAGAAATGCCGCTTACGGCCTGCTGCAAAGCGGTGCCATCACTACGATACGAGTAGGAAAGAAGTACATTATCCCAAAAGCCAGTGTTATTGATTTTCTGGGCTTGAACAAGGCCGCAAAACCTGATATAATGAACCCATCAGGTAAAAGCGCGTGCAAGCCTCGAAAGGAGTAGACAATGGCAATCACGGGCTTTGTAACAACGAAAGGCGGCAAATACTATGCCGTTTTGAATCTCCATGACGAGAATGGAAAACGCAGGCAAAAGTGGATTTGCACCGACCTGCCGCTGAGAGGAAACAAGCGCAACGCTGAGAAGATTTTGCGAGATTTGATTGATGAGTGGGAGGCAAAAGACGTACCCTACTGCCAACTGACCTTTGCGGACTACTTAGAGCAGTGGGTCAAGCGCGCCGGGACGAACATCAAGCCCAACACCTACCGCACTTATCAAGCTATGGTAGCTAACCACATCGTGCCGTATTTCAAGCAGCACCCAGTTCTTCTGCAAGAACTAAAGCCCACCGACTTGGACGCATACTATCAGGTCAAACAGCAGCCAGGGAGCAAGCAGAATGGCAAGGGAACGCTGTCGGCTATGTCTATCCGGCACCACCATCAGGTGATCTCTAAGGCGTTAAATGACGCGGTGCATGACAGCTTAATTCAGTACAACCCCGCCGCAACCGCGAGAAAACCGAAAGCCGAGCGCTACAATGCCAGTTTCCTAAACCCGGCAGAGATAGACACTCTGTTGGCCCTGTTCATCGGGAACGTGGTGGAACTGCCGGTCAACTTGTGTGCCGTATACGGCTTTCGCCGGAGCGAGGTGCTGGGTTTGAAGTGGGAGCATATCGACTTCGAGAACCGCACCATAACGGTCACAGAAACGCTCCAGCAGGGCGTGAACGGCGATTATGTGGGCACTCCCAAGACCAACAGCAGCTACCGCACCTTACCCATGACAGACAGCGTGTACGCGCTCCTAAAGGCTCAGAAACGCGACCAGGAGCGCCTGCAAGCAGCGTTAGGGACAAGCTACATACAGAGCGACTATGTATGCACCTGGGCTGATGGGAATGTTATCTCGCCCAACTATCTGTCCCGGACGTTCCATAACGTCATTTCCAAAAGCAGCTTACCTAGTGTCAGACTTCACGACTTGAGGCATAGTGCGGCCTCAAATCTGCTGAACATGGGCTTTTCCATCGTCCAAGTACAACAGTGGCTGGGTCACGGCAGCGCGTCTACCACCTTGAATTTCTACGCCCACGTGGATAAAAATTCCAAGCTGGATATGGCTGCTGCAATGGAGAAGGCTATCTATCAACCCACCTGATGGATTGGGTGATAGAAAAATGATAGAAAAACCGCTGGAAACTGATAGAAAGCAAAATGAAACCCCCGGAAACCCTAGAGTTTCCGGGGGATAAGTGGCAGGGGCAGAAGGATTCGAACCCTCGGCACGCGGTTTTGGAGACCGCTGCTCTACCAGCTGAGCTATACCCCTATCTTGACTGCTTACCCATTATATCACTCCTTTTCGCCGTTGTCAATCCCTTTTTTATAAATCGGGCATTTTGTCGAAACCGCCCCCGCTTTGCCGCCCACAACAGCCGCCCGCCCCCATTTTACGGCATCTGTGCCAGGGTTTCCACTGCACGGCGCATCTCTTCGGCGGTCTGCTCTGCGTCCAGATAGGCTGAGCTGTACAGTATAATACCGTCACAGGGGACAGCCCGCGCTGCCGCAATCTGCCGGCTAATCACATCCCCGCCCGCCCAGTTGGCACCCTGTTCGGGGTTGCCCGCTTTGTAAAGGGCCAATCCTGCGTATAGGGCCACCTCTTCGCACCGGGGAAGCGCCTGCCACTGCTCCATAGCTTGCGAAAAATTGAGTCCCGGGTTTTCAAACCCATAGTATAGCTGCGGGCAGATGTAGTCAATATAGCCGGGCACAGCGCACCATGCCGCCACATCCGCCCCCATATTGGTGTCATTATGAATGTTCCCCTGGGGGGAGATGCCAAAGCGCACAGCCGGCCGGGCCGCTTTCACCCGGTCATATACCTCCGCCACCATAGCGCTGATGTTCGCCGTGCGCCATTCCAATAGGGGCACGGGCTGCTCCACGTTTTCCAGGTAGAGCCGATAGGCCTCCGTGTCCAGCGCCCCGTCCTCTGCGGGGTAGAAGTAATCGTCAAAGTGGATGCCGTCCACCGAGTATTTTTCGGCGATCTCTGCCGCGCCCTCTGCAATCAGCGTCCGCACATAAGGATAGGCTGGGTTCAGGTAAACCGCGCCTTCCCATTCCATAAAGTAGTACGGGTCGCTGGCCTGTAGCATCTCATAGGGGTTGTCCCCAGAGAGTTGGGCAGGTGTTTCCGCCGTGCGTACCCGCAATGGGTTAAGCCAGGCGTGGAACTCCATCCCCAGGCTATGGGTGTAGTCAACCATAAACTGCAACGGGTCAAAGCCAGGATCTTTCCCCTGTTCCCCGGTAAGCAGATGGGACCAGGGGTACAGCGCCGATGGGTAAAGCGCGTCGCAAAAGGCCCGCACATGGACGATCAAGGCATTCAGCCCTTTTTCATGGGCGCTGTCCGCAATGCGCTTAAAATTCTCCTCAAAAGCGGCCTGGCTGTGTTCTTCGGTAGCAAGGGCCATATAGGGCACCCACACGCCGGCCAGTTCCTGCCGGGCCTGCCCTGTGGCAGGGGCCGGGCTGCCCACAGGCATATGGATAGCCGGCGCAGGCGTCCCGGCCGGTGCTGTCCCAGAAGGGGACGCAGGGGAGAGGGTGGCGTCGCCGCCGGTTTGCCCTCCCAGCAGCCACACACAGAACACTGCGGCCGACAGGGCCAGCCAGGGGGTCAGGTAACGTAAAATTTTCATAAATTCCTCCTTTTGCGTGAATCTTTTCCCCGTGCACCGCGAAATACCCCGGCAAGACCCGGCTATTACCTGTCTACTATCTGCCTGCTATAGCCTTACGAACTGCCTGGTTTCTGCTTGACACCTGCACAGAATCGCGCTATAATTCACCATATAATTATGCCGGAAAGGATGATATTATGCCAGCACGCTTTCTTCTCTTCGACGCCGACTATACCCTTTTGGACTTTCCCCAGGACATGGCCCGTGCCTTCCAGGCCATGTATGACGCCTGTTTTGCCGCCCAAAAACCCTGCGACGAAACCCTGCTGGCCTGCTACCATGCCTGTAATGACCGGGCCTGGGCGCGGTTTGAGCGGGGAGAATGCACAAAGCAAGAGCTGTATATAAGCCGGTTTGTGGAGTTTTTATCCAAAACCGGCCTAACCGGCGACCCGGCCGCTGTCAACGAGTGCTACTTTACCGCGCTGGCCCAAACAGGCACCCCATACCCCGGCGCCCAAGAGCTGCTGGCCACCCTGGCCCCCAGCCACGAACTGTATATGATCACCAACGGCAATGTAGTCAGCCAAATGCCCCGGCTGAAAAACGCCGGTCTGGCGGGCTTTTTCCGCGAAGTTTTTGTTTCAGAGGCCGTAGGCGCCGGTAAGCCGGACAAGCGCTATTTTGACTATGTAGCCGCCCATATCCCCGGTTTTACCCCGGAAAAAGCGGTGGTTATCGGCGATTCCCCGGCCTCTGATATCCAGGGCGCGATGAATGCGGGCCTAAAAAGCATCTGGTATGACCCCCCCGGCGCCTGGACCAATAGCAGGCCCGCACCGGCCTATACCTGGCGGGCAGAAAATTACGGGGATATCCTGGAATTGCTGCGCCATGTATAAGATATTCCTGGTGGAAGATGACCCCGTTATTTGCCGCACCGTGGCAGAGCATCTTACCCTATGGGGCTATGGGGTGCGGGCGGTAGAGAACTTCTCAAAGGTGACGGAGGAATTTGAGGCATTTGCGCCCCAACTGGTGCTACTGGATATCGGCCTGCCGGGCTATAACGGCTACCACTGGGTGCGGGAGATCCGCCAGCGCTCCAAGGTCCCGGTGGTGTTCCTGTCCTCCGCGTCGGACAACATCAATATCGTCACGGCCATTGAACTGGGTGGGGATGACTTTATCGCCAAGCCCTTTGATTTGACAGTGCTCACCGCAAAGGTGCAGGCCGTGCTGCGCCGGGCCTATGCCTTGCAGGGCAGCGTAGACATACTGGAATACCACAGCGCCCTGCTGGATCTGGGTGGGGAAACGGTAACGGGGCCGGAAGGGAAAGCAGAACTTACCAAAAATGAGTTCCGCATCCTGAAGGTGCTGATGGAAAATGCCGGCCATACAGTTAGCCGCAGCGACCTGATGACCCGCCTATGGGAAAGCGAGAGTTTCATTGATGACAATACCCTGACAGTGAACGTATCCCGGCTGCGAAAAAAGCTGGAGAATATTGGCCTTAGCGGGCTGTTGGCAACCCGCAAGGGCCACGGCTATGTTTTGGAGTAAACCATGCTATTTCTATATTACCTATGGGACCGGCGGCGGGTCATTATCGGTAGCCTTCTGCTGGCAGCAGCGGCAGCGGGGCTGTTTTGGCTGTACCGCCTGCCCTCCATACCTCTATTTTACTGTTTCTTGGTAGTGGGGGTGCTGGCCTGCGGCTTGTTCGGCCTGCCGGATTTTGTGCGGTACTGCCGCAGTGCCAGGCGCTGTCAGGCGCTGCGCAATATGGCGCCCCACCTGACCCATCCTGTTGGGCCGCCCCGGCTGGCCGAACCCTTTTCCCAGCAGATGCTGCTGGAAAGTATAGAGTTGTTGCGCCAGTATGCGTTGGAACTGGAACAGCAGCAGGCCGGCCGGCAGGAAGAGCTGCTGGAGTATTATACCCTTTGGGCCCACCAGATCAAGACCCCCTTATCGGCAATGGGGCTGATCTTGCAGTCAGACCCGGAAGATACCGGCGCACTGCGTCAGGAACTGTTCAAAACAGAACGCTATGTGGAACTGGTGCTGGGTTATCTGCGGATACATTCCATGAATGCAGATCTGCAGTTGGGCCTGTGTCCCGTACGGCCCATTGCGGCCCGGGCCGCCAAGAAGTTTGCGGCCCAGTTCATCTATAAAGGGTTGCGGTTAGAGCTGGACAACTTCGAAAACCGGGTGGTTACAGATGAAAAGTGGCTGCTTTTTGTGCTGGAACAGGTGATTTCCAACGCGGTCAAGTATACCTCTACGGGCACCATATCCATTACGATGGATGAAAGCGACGTGTTGGCCGTCCGTGACCAGGGGGTTGGTATAGACCCCAGCGATCTGCCCCGTATTTTCGAGCGGGGCTTTACTGGCCGGAACGGGCGGCTAAACGAAACGAGCACCGGCCTGGGGCTTTACCTGATCCGGCAAGTGCTGGATAAGCTAGGTAACCGGGTAGAGGTTTGTTCTGCGCCTGGCAAAGGCACAGAGGTGTGCCTATATCTAGGGCGGCCGGAGGCAGCAAGGGATTAGATTTGCTCCCGCTAGGCCAGCATAAAAGCCGGATGATCCAGCGCAGGCAATGCTTGCCGAGGCCATGGCTCCACAGCTATTTATCCCAAAAGGCAAAGCGGCAGGCATAAAACAGGAAACGCCCCTAGAAACTCTAGGGGCGTTTCCTGTTTTACCGGATGCGGTCCTGCTCAGGTACTTGGAAAAAGGAAACGGCGGCATCATCCCGTTTCATAAACAGTAAGCCAAATGAACCGGGGCCACAGTTGCTGGCAATGGCAGACGAGGCTTTTTGAAGATAGACCCGTTCAAAGGGGCAGTACTGCTGTACAAGGTTCTGGATGTATTGGAGTTTCTTTTCATCCATCCCAGAATACGTGATAAATAAGATGCGCCGGTCGATGTTCCGGCTTTCTATCAGCAACTGCCGGACATAACTCTTTGCCACACGGGGGAAACCACCCAGTTTCATGCCGCCAACTACCATTTTAGACTTTTTCAGCACAAGTACCGGATGGAGCAGCAGCGAATCACAGAGGACCTGTATTTGCTTTGATATCCGTCCTGCCTGGCATAGCATATGGGTATCGTTTATGACAAAAGCCGACGAGATAAAGCGTTTCATACGGCCCACCGACTCTATAATCTCTTCTTTTGCGGCATGGTGTTCTGCCATATAAGCCGCGCACAATACAATCAACCCCATGCTGCTGGAGAGGTGCCCGGAGTCGATGACCGTGACGTTTTCAAAAGATTTTGCCGCCTCGCAGGCATTTTGATATCCCTTGCTAACGTGTTTAGCCATAGTGATATGGACCACGTTCTGGGCCTCTGTAAGTTTCTGGGCAAAAAAGCGCTCATAGTCCTCTACCTCAGGGGCCTGCGAATACCCGACCCTTCCTTCGGCTAGGTGCATAAGCAGTTCATCCGCTTTCAATTCCTGCTCATCTAAAAAGCGCCCTTCGTCTGTACAAACATAGTACGGGCATACGGAAATACCAAATTTCTTTCTTAGGGAACTGGGAAGGTCGCATACGCTGTCTGTAGTGACCAAAATGGAGCGGCGCTTTACCTGCTCGAAAATGAGGATGTCCTTCTCAATATCCGACTGGCTGGCCTCTTCGTTCAGATGCACCAGTTCCTTTGGCAAGATACTCAGGACAGCCGCCTCCAGAAGCGTACCGCTAACAGGCTTAGCCAGGTAGCCGCTGAACCCTTCTTTACGGTAGAGGAGTTGGTTGTCGCTGCCCGCATTGGCTGTCAAGGCAACCACAGGGACTTCCTGGCACAGCCCCACCGGCTGCGCCCGTAGAGCGTGCAAGCACTCTATGCCGTCCATTTCCGGCATCATATGGTCCATCAGGATGCAGTCATAGTGATGGTTTTGGGTCAACCTGAGGCATTCGGCGCCACTTTTGGCTGTGTCAATTTGGATTTTGGTGCTCGACAGCAACTTGCTAACCACCATCAGGTTCATATCATTGTCATCCACCACAAGGATATGCGCGTCCGGCGCCTCAAAACTCTGCCTGTACGGCTCACCCTCGTGGCTTTTCGAACGGGAGGCCAGTGTAAAGGTCCCCAACTCTTTTTCGTCTACAATATCCTGGTCCAGCCGGACGATAAATGTGGAGCCTTTGGTGTAGACGCTGTTCACGCTAATTTCGCCGCCCATCAACCCAACCAGTTGCTGGACAATGCTCAACCCCAGCCCGGTGCCTTCAATAAAGCGGTTTTTCTCCTCATCCACCCGCCGGAAGGCATTGAAAATGTAGGGGATATTTTCTTTTTTTACCCCTTGCCCGGTATCTTCTACAGAGTACCATACACGTACCCGATTCAACGCCTGGCGCTCGCAGCGGATGGAAAGGGTGACGGAGCCCTTGCTGGTATATTTTACCGCGTTATTCAACAGGTTGATCAGGATCTGCTTGATGCGCACCTCGTCCCCGCAGAGCATACTGGGGATGGAAGGATCTACGTGCAACTTGAATTCAAGCCCCTTTTCTTTGGCTTTTATCCAGATCATGTTGACAATTTCAGAGAAGAGTGCCCCGGTTTCGTAAGAAACGTTGACAATCTCCATCTTCCCGGACTTGATTTTAGACAGATCCAACGTGTCATTAATCAGCGTAAGCAACAGCTTACTGGCCCCTTGGATGTTCCGGGCATTCTCCGCCACATCTTCGGGGATATCCCCCCGGAGAATAATTTCGTTCAACCCGATGATGGTGTTGATAGGCGTGCGGATTTCATGGCTCATGCTGGAAAAGAAGTGGTTTTCCGCCCGGTTCAGTTCCTCAATCTCCTTTTTCTGCTGCTGGGAAAGCTCGTTTTCCTCTTCATACATCCGGTTAAGGAACATAAGCAGTACGCTGGTCAGGAAACCAACCATGATGACGGAAAAAGCTGAATCGAAAAAGGAGGACTGCTGGGTACTTTGGGCGGCAAATTCTGGATAATAATAAGCAACGGTATAACATAGCAATGTTTCTGCCATGCATAAGGTGAAAAACAGAGCCATGCGCCTGCCTTGTAAGGCCAGGCAGACGTAAATGAAACAGAATATAAACCATTCGGGTACCCCGCTGTAAAACCCGCCGGCTGAAAAAAAGCTGATGGGGAACAGCAGGAGCAGCAATATGGTTATGGCCGTAGCGCCTGTTTGGATACGTTCCTTCTGGACGCTGGCTTTTACGATCATCCCCATAGCCACCAGGCTTACTATCAGTATCAGGATATTCCAGATACTTCTGCCCATAGGCATAATGAGTAGCAATGCCACCATGCAAGTAGCCGTCACAAGGCGGAACATCCGGTCGCGCAGGCTGATTCGGTGATCATTGATAAGTGCAAACCATTTTTTAATCACGCTGTCTTACATCCCTTCCAACACGGTATTTCCAAAAACAGGCCGGAAACCTTCATATCCCGGCAATCTGCCCGCACATATCTGTATGTGCCTGCAACAAAGCGGCATGATGGGCCCGGATAAAGCCCTCGTCGGCCCTTTTTCCCGCTAACTCCAGTTCTTTTGCCTGTGCGGAGAGGTTTTCTGCGCCAATGGTCAGGGCGGTACTCTTTAGTGCGTGCACTTTAACAGCATAGTCCGCCCAGTTTTCACTTTCATATAGGGAAACGATCTCGGCTTGCTTTTCCTGCCCTTGATCCCGGAACATCCGCAGCATCTCCCGGTAAAAATCCTCATCCCCTGCACAATAATCCAGCCCCATCTGCACATTAACGCCTGCCTGGGCCAACTGTTCAAAGGGGGAGGCCGGTTGCCCTTTTGCAGTGGCGGCATCCGGCTGGTGCTCTGGCCCCGGTCCCTCTGCCTTTTCCGGCGGAAGAAGCTTTTCCTCTGCGGCTAATGGAGCGGATAGTGTTGTTTCATCCGCAACAACGGCCTTTTTTCCGTGGGTCTGGCTATATTGGATGCAGCTTTTAGGCAGCACTTTCCGTAGTACCCGCTCCAATACGGTACGGTCTATGGGCTTTGGGACAAATTCCGTAAAGCCTTCACTGCGGAACATCTCCCTTGCACCGCTGACTGTATTTGCCGTCAGCGCGATCACCGGCAAGTCCTGGTACATACCGTCCCGCAACTCCCGGATCCTTTTTAGGGTTTCCACACCATCAAACCCCGGCATCATATGGTCCAGGAAGATAATGTCGTAGGAATGGTCTTCGCACTGCTCTATGGCGCCCCTTCCGCTCAGACAGGTATCCACTTCTATCCCGTAGGTACCCAGTACGCCTTTTGCTACCACAAGGTTCATCTCTTCGTCATCCACTGCCAAAGCACGGACGCCTACACAGGTAAAGGGTTTCCGGCCTGCAGCCTGGTCCTCCGCAAATCCCCGCTCACCCACCTCGCCGTTTAACAGGTTGGCCACGGATAGCGCGGAGAAGGGTTTATGTATCACAAGCAACCCGCTTTTACTGTCCAAGGTAAACTCCCGCTCCGCAATCACAATTACCCGTTTTTGCTGTGCCAGTTCTTCATAATACGCCCGGTTCTCCTCGTATTCTGGCTGGGCGATAAACACATGGGTCAATACATGGCTGTGCTGCAACCTGAGCAGGCCCTCAAAATTATGGGCCTGGTATCCTTTGATGCCCAGCCCCTGCATCAAACTCAAAATCAACCCGTCATAGTAGCCCCGGACCTCGTCAGAGGTATACTTATCCGGCTTAAAAAAGCAGCCGATACACAGTTGGTCCGCGTGGGCCAACGTGATGCAGGGCCGCCAATCCACAACACCCTGGGGGATCACAATATGGGCGTGCAGGCCCTGTTGCGTTTTGCTTGCAAAATGGATAAAGCCGCCCATCGCATTCAAAAGCCCCCGGGCAATGGGCAGCCCCAGCCCCAGCCCGCCCGCAAAGCGGTTGCTGCCGCTGTCTGCCTGGTAAAAGTCATCATACATCTTGGTAAGCTGGGCATTGGTCATGCCGATCCCGGTATCGTGGATATCAATGACCAGGTTGATGCCATATCCCTCCTGGCGGTACCCAATACGGACGTTCACGCCGCCTTCCTCTGTGAACTTGATAGAGTTTTCTACCAGGATCTTCAGCACATGGGAGATTTTCTCCGCATCCCCGACCAGGACAGCGGGCACCTTTGGATTGATGTCAAACACCAATTCCAGGTGCTGCCGGTTGCTCTGCAAAGCGGTGGAAGTGATCACATCATTCAACACAGAGGTGATCATGTATTCTTCCTTAGCCGGGGTCAATGTGCCGGCTACAATCTCCGTATAGTCCATCATATTGCTGATTTGGCTGGATAGACGTGTCCCTGCCAGCTTGATGGAGGAAATGTCTGACCGGATCTCCGGGGCCGGATCCTTTCCAAGAGCCACTTCGCTGAGGCCGATCACCATATTGATAGGTGTGCGGAGTTCATGGGAAACATTGGATAAAAAGACGGCGTTCTGCTTTTTCAATGTTCTCAACTCGGCAAATATGTTTTCATACCACTTCCGCTGGGCGGTACGCCGGTTGATCCAATACCTGGCCAGCGCCGTCCCGCCAATAATCACCACCGCGCCAAGCCCCAGGCGTAGCATATCCTGCGGTTTCATGGCAGAGGAAACCGTCTGCAACACGAAAATGTGGTACAGCAACGCCACAGCGTACAGGGCAACTGTCACGTGCAGGATCCATTTTTTGTTCAGCATAAAGAGGGAAAACACCAAAATCCCAGCCATGGCTGGGATATCAAATAGACTGGTTTCATGTACGCTGAAGAAAAAGAACTCTACCAGCAGCAGCCCGGCACATAGGGTTTCGTACAGGGTGTCCGATCCGACCCTGCCAATGTGCAGAAACCATACGCAAAAACAGCCGGCCGCTGCCAGCGGAATGATCCAGAGCTCCCACCCCAGGGCAACCGTGACCAAATTGAGAATGCTGCTAAAAATGGTAACAATAACAGCCAGCAGCAAGTGTTTGCTTGTCTGTTCCTCTCTTCTCATTGCTTTTCAAACTCCAGGGCAACCCGCCTTAACAACTCCTGGGGCTGGAAGGGCTTTTTCAAATAATTCACCGCGCCCAGCTTGATGGCGCTGACCACATCATCCTCTAACCCCGAAGCAGTAAGGAAAATCACGGGTATTTCACCAACAAATTCTTTCATGCGCTGAAAAGTAACAAAGCCGTTCATTTTCGGCATTTCAATGTCCAGCAAGACCAGATCCACTTTTTCCTGTTTGAGCATATTAAGTGCATTCATCCCAGAGTTGGCTAAAAGCACGTCATACTCTTTTTTTAAAATGATCTTTGTTCTTGCCAGGTTCATTTCATCGTCATCCACCACTAAAATGCGTTTTTGCATTTTGCTTGCCTCCTTGCTTTTGCTACTGAATAATTCAACTATGTATATTATATGTGAGGCCGGATAGAAAATCAAGCCTATATTTCTATTTTGAAATGTGTTTTGGGTAATACACAAAACACAAAAATTGAAAGGGGAACGTGCAGGATGTGGCCAAAAAGGCAAGTGGGGCAAGCAAAAGGGACATGGCGCATTCCGGCCGCAAGCCGCTGCCACCAGGCAAGGGATGCCCCGGAAACCAGAACGGCAAAAAAGCCGGCAAAGGGGCACCGGCTTTTAGGTGGGTTATATACTCTAAATTTAGTAGGAACCATACTGATAGGCCGCGCAACACAAGCCGGCCATCAGGAAACTTGGCCTTTACTTCACCGGCGCCCGGCGCATAAGCAGCCAGGCGAGGGCGGAAAAGAAAGCTGTAAGCAGGGTGCAGGTCAGCACCATCCTGGGCAGGGTACTATAGCACAACCGGGAAACCTCTGCGATACACGTGAGGGCCTTTGCCCGAAGGCCGGGATGGGCGGTGATAAAAGAGGAAACCAGGATGAACAAAGTAGGCGCGCCTGCCCAGAAGATGATTTTTCCCATTTTGTGTAAGCGATACATGAATACCGTGACAAGGTACCCAAGAGAACATACAGACAGCAGAAGAAAGAAACTGAACACAATGGAAGGCAGCATGGTGTAGCCATCGCTGTTGGCGTATGTCATCCCGTAAAGGGATACAGCCTGAAAATTGCCGGGGAAAGCGGCATAAAGCATTTTGAACAGGAAGGTGTAGGCCTCGTCTGCCACAGCCATAATGACGCAAATCGTGCCCATAGCGGCCAGCCAGGTTAAAAATTGGCTGCGCCGGGAGATACCATGCTGTAGATTCATCAAGAAACTTTCTTTAAAGGCACAAAGGGAGAGGATGAAAGCAAAACCGGTGGTTACGGCCGTGGTGCCGTTGATGGAAACAGCATCCCCGTCCCCAATGGAGATAAAGGGCGTTACAAGCAGGGGGAGTAGGGTCATGCTGGCCAGCACAGCGTAGTATACAAGGATAGCATTGCGCTGATCCCGGAGCAGGTAGCGGAAAGATGGGCTGAATTTCATGAAGATACCTCATTTCCTAGTTAAGAATTGGTAAGCTGGATAAACAGCTTTTGCAGGTCCATAGGCCCAAACTCCAGGTCTTTGGCAGTTTCCCCAGTTTGGTCAGGCTTACCAAGTACATAGGCGGTGCGTAGGCCGCCCAAAGCGTCTATCCCCAGCAACTTTTTCCCCTGGACGTAGGTTTCTACAGCCGCAGCCCCGCCGGACACGGTATAGCCGCCGGCCAGTAAAATTTCCCGCGGTTCCTGCCGCAAAATTTCCCCCTCTTTGATGATCACCACATCCTCCACCAGGTTTGCCACCTCTTCGATCAGATGGGTGGAGAGCACCACGGTAAAGGGTTCCTCCACGTACTTTTCCAGCAACCGTTTGTAGAAGAGTTCCCGATGGTTGGCATCCAAGCCCAATACAGGCTCATCCAGCAGAACATAGGGGACATGGACCGACAAAGCCAGAATGAGCTTGAAAATAGAGCGGTAACCGGTAGATAGTGCAGATACCTTTGATTTGGGCGGCAGGCCAAATTCCCCCAGCAGTTTCAGGGCATACTCGTGGTTGAAACCGGGATAAAAGGCCTGCGCCCAGCGTAAAGCCCCATTGACCCGCATAGAATCCGGGTGTAGGGTGGATTCGCTCATCAAAAAGACTTTAGACTGGGCCCGGTCGTTTTCCAGGCCGTTTTCGCCGTCTATAAGCACACGCCCCTCGTCGGGGAAAATGCGGTTTGTCAGGATATTCAACAGGGTAGACTTCCCGGCGCCATTGCGGCCCAGCAGGCCGTATATCCGGTTTTCCTCAAATACGGTGCTGATCCCTTTCAAGGCCTGTACCTGCCCAAACCTTTTCGCGACATTTTGTAACTGTATGGCCATTCTCTTACCTTCCTTTCTCTGTGCGGTCAAATTCCGTCGCAACCATATCCAGCAATGCCTGCCGGGTCACGCCCAGGCGCTTTGCTTCGGCTACCATAGCCGCAACAAAGCGGACAGAAAACTCCCCCTGGCGCTTTTTTTGCAGCAAGGCCCTGGCGCCTTCAGCCACAAACATACCAACACCCCGTTTTTTGTAGGCTGCCCCCTGGTCTACCAACAGGTTGATGCCCTTTAAGGCTGTGGCCGGGTTGATGGTATACCGCACGGAAAGTTCCGTGATGGAGGGCAACTGCCCCCCTTCCGGCAAAGCGCCGGATAACACCGCATCTTCCAAGCCCTCGGCAATTTGCAGGAAAATGGGTTTTTCCCCGTTCAAATCCAGCTTTTGCATACGCACCTCCTCTCTAGAATGGTTAACTACTTGAGTGACTAACTATGGTGCTAGTATACGCCTGCCGCCGCTATTTGTCAAGGGGAATCGGAAAATTTTCTTTGCGAGCGCCTATGCGCCTGGGACATACCCGGATTGTCCGTACCATACACAGGGGGTTTACCACGCAAAAAAGCCCAAGAGATTTATCTCATCTCTTGGGCTTTTTAATATGAAAAGTGCTGGTGATTCTGATACAAATGCACACCCTTGCCGCATAGGGGGTGCAGATTTTTTTGCCGTTTGGTGCTGCATAATAAGGGGTGTGCAGAGAGACTGGAAAGGGTGTGCAGGTGCTATCTCCTAATACGTTTCATTGTACTTGACAGAATATGGCGAACATCAATTTGATTTGATATCACATACTCAACAGCAAACTTAAACACAACCCTATAAAGTTCCTCTTTTGACTGATTGATTTGATTTGCCAAATCACTTGAAATACGCTCAGCCTCGTCTTTACACTTAGACCTAAAAACTCCCCGCTGTTGAATGCAAGAATTATATTCATCTTGGTTGTGAAAATCTGGAAGGGGAGCCTCATACCCATCAAAGTCAAACTGAAGAGGAGTGGAATAGGACAATTGCTGATTTGAATAAGTAATCGAAAGTTCCTGAAGTAATCTCGCCTTAAAACCATAAAACGCTTTTACCAGTAAGACTTCCGGCGTATAAGGAAGAAAATGAAAATACTGAGTATTTTCATTGTATATATGGATTGTTGCCTGATTTCCGTATTCAGAGTAAGGGATTATATCTGTTTCAACGTCCTTGTCCAGAAATGCTGCTACATAGACATTATCGTAGAAAATATAGTTATCAGTTTCAACATAAAAGTTAGCAACATTTTGGAAACCACCAATAGGTAGTATTCTGACATCAAGGAAACTTGCTTCTGCTTGCAATAAAATATATTTTTGCATTAAAGCATGAAACAGACTTTTTGCCATAACGTCTTCAACTAATATGATGATGTCGGGGTTAGTATCTTCTCTCATACCAATAGCACCTATTGCTTTAGCGGGTGGACATTGATATAGCACATCGATGCAGCCATCAGGCTGGGTCTCCAAGAAAATAACGTTTTTCTGAGATTTGATGATACTTGATGAATGAGTTGAAATCAAAATAGTTAGCCCTTTATCGCGGGCTAATTCTTGCAAACAACTGATTAACCGAATTTGAGCAGCTGGATGCAGTGCGAGTTCAAGTTCGTCAATTAAGATTAATGATCCATTTGCTGCGTTCTGCAAATCATACAGCAGATTAATCATAACAATTTCACCAAAGCTGAAATTCTGCTCAGTATAATATTTGCTATTCTGTAACGGTATGGCATATGCTATGTTACGTCGCCGATCATTGATTACATGAGCTCTCCCACGACGAAGGTCTCCTGTAGTTATTCGAATCATTGATGTAAATTTATTGGTATCAAATATTGTATTGAGTTTACTGTTTAGCCATGTATCGGGAGTTCCGCGACGCCGAGGCGTAATTTCATCTTGAGTAAATACTCTTTCATTTTTTGTGGTTATATTTACTATCTGAGGATAACGATACCGCTGAAGGACAGATGAATTCCTTCGATTAGGTCGCCACTCACCATTTGATCGCTTAGAGTATGTAACGGATTCTCCGTCTACTTCATAACTTATTGTTCCATCAAAAATGTCATAGGCATCATTAGTGTTTGAAGGGAATCCGAGTCGATAAGCATTATTATTGCAAATTCTACTGATACAAGTAAACAGAGTAGTTTTTCCACTTCCGTTTCGGCCTGTTAAAACATGGAGTCCAGGAGCAGGAAGTTCAAATGACAAATTTTTGATACCCTTAATATTATCGATAGTTATTTTTTTCATTATTTCACACATCCGAAGTAGGTAATTAATTTTCCGAGAACTTCTTAACACAATGTTCTCTGACAGAATACCACAAAAAATCCCATTAGTAAAGATGTTGTGTAACTGAAGTTGCAATTAACTGTAACCCTCTCTAATCCATTGAGGATCAGAGAGGGTTCGTTGTAGTATTATGCAGTTATCCCTCAATCTCCATCCCATTCTGGAAGGTGAACACCAGCCGCCCATCGTGGTAGGCTGTAGCTTTCTGCACCACCGCCAGCCAGAGGGAGTTGTCAAACTCCGTGATTCCAACCTCCCGTTCATGCAGAGCGAACATGAATCCACCGATGAGGTTGGCCTCGGCCTGCCGCTGTTTTTTCTGCTCCTGGAGGGCATCCACCCTGGCCTTGGCCTTCTCGTACCTCGCAACATAGCCGTTATAGCGTTCGGCATACTCTTCCTGGCTCTGTGCGCTCTGGGCGTTTTCCTGGATGCACCGCTGGGTCAGCTCCGTCACCACCGCAATCTCCCGGAGCAGCTCGTCCAGTTCCGCGTCAATGGCGGAGCAGTTGGTGAGGTGATCCTGCATGATGCGGCAATCATCCAGCAAGGCATCCTTTCCATCCAGCAGTTGATTGAACGCAGCCAGGAATCGGGCCTCCTGGTTGCTCTTGATGTACCGGGTGTAGTAGTCGATCTGCGCCTCGTAGCTGGTGAACTGCTCATCACTGTCGGTGGAGACGCGGGCGTACCCCGCCGTTCTGCGTTTCTTCGCCGCCACCGCCGGGGCATGGGTATGAAGATTGATGGTTGGGGGAATGACCGTTACTGCTCTTACTGCTGGCATGATCTCATCGCCTGTCCTTTCCTCGCGTATTCTCTGGCTGCGGCTTTCATCTCCGGGGTCCAGCTTTCCGCCCTGGAGCGGTCTGTCCACCGTTTAACGGTTTGAGTGCCGTCCTTGAAAAAAAATACCAGAGTGTTGCCCCCCTCGGCCCGGATAGCCGTTATTTTATCGTGGAGGGCCTCCGCATCAAATTCATCCAGCCCCAGCACTTCTGCCGTCGCCTTTTCCAGCGTCCGTTCAGGTATCTGCTTGGAGGGGCAGGTGGCTTTGCCGTAGATGTTGAAGGTGCTGCAAATCCACACCGGGCCGGTGCGGGTCACCTTCCGCCGGTAGCCCTTGCCGCAGGTGCCGCAGACGATCATTGACGTGAATGGGTACTTGACGGGGCCGCGCTTGGTCTTGTTGTGCTTGGCGGAGCGGCGGGCCATCTCCGCCTGCACCGCCTGGTAATCCTCCATGCTGATGATGGCCTCATGGGTGTTTTCCGCATGGTACATGGGCAGCTCACCCCGGTTGGGGAGCGTCTTTTTCGTGATGTGGTTCTCTCGAAATGTGGTCTGGAGGAGCAGGTTGCCGGTGTAGGAGTAGTTCCCCAGAACCTTCCGCACACAGCTACGGCCCCAAGTATTCCCGTTGCGCGTGGTCTTGCCCTGGGCGTTCAGCTTTTTCATGATGGCCTCGACCCCCATGCCGGAAAGGTAGTCAGCGAAAATGCCCCGCACGATCTCCGCCTCCTCCGGCTTGACGATGTAGACGCCGTTTTCGTACCGATAGCCCAGAATCTGCCCTGACCAGGGCTTGCCATCCTCGAAGTTCTTTTTGATGCGCCACTTCTGATTCTCGCTGGCGGAAAGGCTCTCCTCCTGGGCGTAGGATGCCAGAATGGTGAGCATCAACTCACCGTCCGCACTCATGGAGTGGATGTTCTGCTCCTCGAAGTACACATCCACGCCCATCGACTTCAACTCCCGGACGGTCTGGAGCAGCACCACGGTGTTTCGGGCGAACCGGGAGATCGATTTGGTGATGATGAGGTCGATGTTCCCGGCGCGGCACTCGGCCAGCAGCCGCTGGAAGTTCTCACGGTTCTCCTTCGTGCCGGTCAACGCCTCGTCAGCGAACACTCCGCAGTAGAGCCAGCCAGCCCGATCCAGAACTCCCGGAAGCCCTCGCAGTTGTTCCAGAGGGTCACGAAGATGGCGATGAGGGCAGCAATGGCCGCGACCACCAGCCCGATGGGGTTTGCCGCCAGCAGCGTGAACAAGCCGGTAACAGCGGTCTTGACCGCACCAATGACCGGGCCGATCTTGGACACCACCGAGAGGATGGTGCCGACCGCCGAGATCACTTTACCAATGACGATGAGGACAGGCCCCACCGCCGCAACGATCAGGCCGATGGTGACGATGGTCTGCTTGGTGCCTTCATCCAGGCTGTTCAGCCAATCCACGAAGGACTGGATGCCAGCCACGATGTTCTTGATGACCGGCATGAGCAGCTCCCCGATGGAGATGGCGAGGCCCTCCAGAGCCGACTTCAGAATGGTGAGCTGGCCTTGGAGGTTGTCCAGTTGTGTATCCGCCATCTGCTGGGCCGCGCCGCCGCTCTCGGTGATGGACTGTTGGAGACTATCCCAGCTCTCGCCGGTGTTGGCGAGAAGGGCGTTGACGGCGGCGAGGTCGGTCTTGTTGAAGATGGTGGCGATGATGTTGGACTTCTCAGCGGAGGTCATGCCGTCCATTGAAGTGTTGAGGTCGCCCAGCACATCGTTGAGGGAGCGCATATTGCCCTCGGAGTCGTACACATCCACGCCAAGCTGCTCCATGCAGGCAGCGGCCTTATCGGTGGGGTTTTGCAGGGAGAGAATGACATTGCGCAAATGCGTACCGCCCTCGGCTCCCTTGATGCCATTGTTGGCGAGGATGCCGAGAGCGGTGTTTAGTTCGGCGGTGCCGCCCTTGACGGACTTCGCCGTAGCGCCGATGGTCAGGATGGCGTCGCCAAGCTGGGCCACCGAGGTGTTCGTGGTGGACGAGGTCTTTGCCATCTGGTCCACCATGGTGGTGGCCTCGTCTGTACCCATGCCCAAAGCGGACATGGCGTCTGTCACCATGTCGGAGGCCGAGGCCAGGTCGATACCGCCAGCCGCCGCCAGGTTGAGGACGGTGGGGAGCGTGTCGCACATCTCCTGGGTGTCATATCCGGCGAGGGCGAGGTAGTTCAAAGCCTCGGCGCACTCGCTGGCGGAGAAGGCCGTCTCGCTGCCCATCTGCTTGGCGAGGGCGGAGAGGGTGTCCATGGTGTTGACGCTTTCGCCGTTGACCGTGGACATGGCGTCCTTGGTAATGCCCATGGTGGCCTGCACCTGGGACATGGAGGACTCGAAGTTGGCGGCGGTGGCAACAGCGGCAGTGCCGAGGCCCACCACGGGAGCGGTGACCGACTTGGTGAGCGTCTCACCCACCCCGGATACCTTATCGCCCACGGCTTGGAGCTTGTCGCCAACCTGCCCGATTTTTTGAAGAGCGACAGACGAATTTTCCGCCTGCCGCTCCAAATCCTTGAGTTTCTGTTCAGTTTCGATGATCTCCCGCTGGAGAGCGTCATACTGCGATTGGGTGATCTCCCCATTGGCGAGGGCTTGATTGGCCTGCTCCGCTGCCGTTTTCAGCGTGGCCAGCTTCTCCTTGGTTTCGGAAACGGCCTCACCCAGCAGCCTGTGCTTTTGCGCCAGCAGCTCTGTATTGCCGGGGTCCAGCTTGAGCAGCTTATTGACATCCCGGAGGCTGCTCTGGGTGGTGGAGAGGGCCTTGTCCACATCCTTGAGGGCGGTGGTCAGCTTTGTGGTGTCGCCGCCGATCTCCACCGTGATGCCCGCGATCCGTCTTGCGCCCATTCAATCCCCCCTCCGAAAAAGGCATAAAGAAAGCACCGGTTATCGCCGATTGGACGGCGGTACACTGCCAAGAGGCCGGAGAGAGTTGCCGTCCTAAGTAGCGGGAGATACACGTCCGCTCGAATGCGGCGTTGAAGGCTGTCTTGGTGACAGTCTCATC
>NZ_JAWXXJ010000012.1:0-116176 GCF_034335085.1 Acutalibacter caecimuris
TTGGAGAGGTATTGCTACTCGTTATGCCAAAACCTCGGATGCTTTTATCGCCGCGGTACACGTCCGTTGTATCGCCATTTGGGCTGCTATCCGCACTTAATTCGTGTAGACACTATCTAAAACCCTCACAAAATAATTTTTTTCATCCAGGTATTGCATAGTTGTTGAAAGGGTATTATAATGGTAGAGAACAGGTGCTTATGCATCGGAAAATGGAGGAATATTAATATGGCAACTATAACAAAAGATACCATTATTGGTGAGATCCTTGACTTGGACCAGTCTACTGCCCCCTTCTTCCTGGAAATGGGTATGCACTGCTTGGGCTGTCCTTCTGCGCGTGGCGAAACTTTGGAGCAGGCCTGTGCAGTCCATGGTGTAGATGCCGATGAGTTGGTCAGCAAGATTAACGAGCATCTCGGCAACAAGTAATTTGTTTGATTTGGGCCAGAAGCCGCACGGTATAGGGGCTTGTTCCCTGTGCCGGGCGGCATGGTTTTTAGGAGGAACCTATGGCAACTTCATCTCGGCCGCTTTATACGCTCAGCCCGCGGTTAGCGGCTTGTGCTGCGTTAGTTAGACCTGGCCGGGCGATGATCGACGTGGGTACTGACCACGCCTATCTGCCCATATGGCTGCTGAAGACCGAAAGTATCTGCCGTGCTGTTGCCTGTGACATAAACCCTGGCCCGCTGGATACTGCCTTCCGCCATGCGCAACGATACCAGGTGCAAGAAAAACTGCGGTTAGTCCTCAGCGATGGCCTACGGGAGTTGACATCAAAAGATGGGGACGATATTGTCATAGCCGGTATGGGCGGAGAGTTGATCCTACGAATCATTCAAGAAACGTCCTGGTTGCTTTCCCCAGAAAAACGGTTAATCCTACAACCCATGTCGATGGTAGGGCCACTTCGATTGGGGCTGGCAAAATTGGGCTTTCAAGTGCAAGATGAGTCCGCAGTAATTGATGCAGGCAAGGTATACTCTGCATTTTCGGCAGAGTATACAGGGAAAGAAATCCCAGTCAACCATCTCTACCCTTATATGGGACAACTTCAGCCTGGCTCATTTACCGCAAAGCAATATGCACATAAAACCCTGCGCGGTATTAGAGGCCTTTTACAAGGTGCGGAGCATACAGGTGACTTGCAAACAGTACGGGAACTGCGGAAGATAATAGACGAAATCACTAAGAAGTACATTTTACCAGGAGATAACTATGGCGAGAATCTGTGACATATACGATGTAATTAATGCGGTAGCGCCCTTCGAGAGCCAGCTAAGTTTTGACAACTCTGGCCTATTAGTAGGAGATGCCGCCACGCAAGTAACCCGCGCCCTATTGTGTCTTGATATTACTGAGGCCGTGATAGAAGAGGCAACTGGCATCAACGCTAACCTGATTATTAGTCACCATCCAGTAATTTTTAACCCTATAAAATCATTAAACAGTCTTGATGCCGCGTATTTGCTGGCAAAACGAGGCATGGCCGCTTTATGCTGTCACACCAACCTAGACCTCTCCCCTATCTGTGGGGTAAATGTAGCCCTTGCTAGCCGATTAGGGTTAAGAAATGTTCGACAGGAAAATGTCTTTGGAGAAGAAAGTATACTGTTTTCTGGTGACGTGGAAACGCCTTGTGAGCCGGTGGAATTTGCGCAGCTAGTAAAAAAGCGCTTGCGTGTAAGCACCGTGCAGCTCATCCCCGGTAATAGCACAATCCAGCGTGTATTTCTTTGCAGTGGTGCAGGCGGTAATGAAATACAACATACTGCCTGTCGTGGCGGGGATGCCTTTGTTACCGGGGAGTTACGCCATCATGAGGCTATAACCGCTGTGAAAACGGGGCTTACCTGTATAGCAGCCGGGCATTATGAAACTGAAGTCATTTTCCGGGAATTTCTAGCAGAGTATTTGAAAAAACGCATTACGGATACTGCTTTCCTCATCAGTAAGGCAGAACATAGCCCCTTTGAAATGATATCTTTGTAATGGAGGGCAGGCGCATGACAATTATCCCCGCTACACGTAGTGACCTACCGGCGATTAGAAAACTCTATGAAGAGTTAAATGCCTGTATGGCGGCCTTGCAGCACAATAACTTCCGTCCTGCCCAGCAAAATGAGGATTTTATCCTTTCCATGCTCGCGGATGAAAGCAGTGATTTCCTGACAGCTAAAACAGAAACAGGTGCTATGATGGGTTTTGCCCTTGTGCAAGCAAAAGTCACTCCACCGCACCCCAGCTTTATTCCTCGCGCATATACCTACTTAATGGATATTGTTGTTACAGAATCATGCAGAAGACAAGGTGTAGGATACGCGCTACTGGAAGAAGTAATGCGGTGGGCACAAGGAAGGGGCTCAGAATTTATAGAACTTGGAGTATTGAGTGAAAACTCGGCTGCCATTAAAGTGTATGAAAAATTTGGTTTTGCGGAACGCCGGAAGATAATGGAGTTTGATTTGACACAGAACTGACGTGGAAAGGAACATATCATGGCACTGGACGGAGCATTTTTACGCCATATAAAGAAAGAATTAGAAGGAAAACTATTGGGGGCACGGGTGGATAAGATTCATCAGCCCAATCGCGAAGAACTGGTAGTAGCCTTCCGCAGCCGAGAAGGCGCAGAAAAGGTTTTGTTTTCTGCGCGTGCTAACAGCGCCCGCGTCCATCTGTCAAAGATGGCTTTGGAAAATCCCAAGCAGCCTCCTATGCTCTGTATGTTGCTACGCAAAAAACTGCAGGGCGCTAAGTTGACTGCCATTCACCAACCAGAATTGGAACGGCTGCTGCATTTTGATTTTGACACAGTAAATGAACTGGGTGACCATGTTACGTTGACCCTTACAATAGAAATTATGGGCCGGTATAGCAATATTATCCTGATAGGGCCAGATGGTAAAGTAATTGATGCCTTAAAGCGGGTGGATGCCGAAATGAGTTCTCAGCGTCTGGTATTGCCGGGACTCACTTATCAACTTCCTCCCCCACAGGATAAACTCTGTATGTTAACCGCCACCTCTGCTATGCTAATTGCCGCCCTAAAGGCCTTGCCCCGTGATATGGAACTTTCCAAAGGCTTGTTAGGGGTATTACAAGGTGTATCGCCTGTTGTCTGTCGAGAAATTGCCCATCGGGTTGGTCGTGGGCAGGAACTTACGGTAAAGACAATGGATGAGGAACAATACTTTCGGTTAGGATTCTTTTACCAGAAGTGGCGGGAAACTGTAACGGAAATCTCCGGCCAGCCGTATATGGCTGTAAATATGCAAAAAAAGCCTATAGATTTTTCTTTTACAGATATTCAACAGTACGGAACCTCTGCTGTGATACGGCAAGGCGGAAGTTTTTCACAAATGCTGGATGAATTTTATTGGGAACGGGATACGTTAGAACGTATGAGGGTTCGCGAACAAGATTTATTGCGGTTGCTCTCTACCCACTCTGAACGGCTTGCCAGAAAAATCAATGCACAAAAAGCAGAACTGGAACAGTGTGGCCAACGAGAAAACCTGCGGATAGCTGGTGATCTCTTAAGCGCAAACCTATATAGCTTGAACAAAGGAAACGACAGCGTAGAGTTAGTCAATTTTTACGAAGAAACTCAGCCTCTGGTTAAGATAAAACTTGACCCTTCTCTGACACCCAACCAAAATGCACAAAAGTACTATAAAGAATACCGCAAAGCAAAAACAGCAGAAGAAAAACTTACTGAGCAAATTGATCTGGCCGGGAGGGATTTGATATATCTGGACTCTGTTTTAGATGCTCTAGCTAGGGCTGAAACAGAACGAGATTTGGCTGAAATACGCACAGAGCTGAAGGAACAGGGATACATCCGTGTCAATCGGAATAAAAAAGAGAAAGCGACTGTAGTGAGCGAACCTTTGCGTTTTACTGTATCAGATAATTTCACTGTGCTTGTTGGCAGAAATAACCGCCAAAATGACCGGCTGACACTAAAAACCGCTAACAATAATGATCTTTGGTTTCACACCAAAAACATACCTGGCGCCCATACCGTGTTGGTTACAGAAGGCCGTAATCCCTCTGCTGCTGCTATGGAAGACGCCGCAAAACTAGCCGCCAAGCATAGCAAAGCAAAGGATTCCGCTCAAGTACCGGTCGATTATACTCAAATACGTCATGTAAGTAAACCACAAGGTGGACGGCCAGGCATGGTAATTTACGTAAATCAAAAAACAATATTTGTTAACCCAACAGAATGATTGATATCTGCATATATTTATCAACCGAGGCCGAGCAACATATATGGGACATTTATGCTATGTGCAGATAAAAAGCCTCCCCATTTTAGAGGAAAGCTTTTTTGTACTAAATTTTCAGTATTGGACACCGAATGGGCATCTTCCCTACTCCGTGTATTTAACGAAACTGCCTATACAGCATATCGCGGATTTCGCTCGCTAAATAGAATGAACCGCAAACAATTAGCGCCTCGCTCCTTTCAAGTCCATCAAATGCCATATCTACCGCTTGTGCACAACTTTTTGCCTGTAAAACATTGGGGCAAAAACGGCTAGCAATTTTTGCAAGCTCCTCAGCAGCAAGGGCGCGTGGACTATCCGGCGTCACGGCTATAATCTTTTGGAACATCGGTCCAATCAGTGAAAGTGCAGCCGTACTATCTTTATCTGCCAGCATCCCGATGATTGCGATACGGTGCCCAGGCACAAAACGTTTTAGGGCATCCCTTAGCACCTTTGCACAGCCAGGATTATGCCCACCATCTAGCAGGCATAAGGGCTGCTGTGCGATGATCTCCATTCTGGCTGGGATAAAGGCCTGGGAAAAGCCTTTATCCAGCGCGTTTTCAGAGATTGCAAAACCCTTCTGCCGAAGGATATCAATCATTTCCAGTGCCACAGCAGCATTCTTTATTTGATGTTCTCCAAGGAATGGCATATGCAGTTTTAAACCGCCTATCTCCATATCCGTACCACTAATATCTGTACGCAGGACTTGTATGTGTGTCAGATCTGGCATATGCAGTTCAGCGCCGCATTTCTGGCAGGTATCTTGAATAATTGCATGAACGCTGGGCTCTTGCTCTGGGTAGAGTACAACACATCCCCCTTCTTTAATAATACCTGCTTTTTCCTGGGCGATCTGCTCTACCGTATTGCCCAGCCAGGCAGTGTGATCGAGAGAAATCGACATTATTGTCGCGACTTCTGGAGTTTTTATTACATTGGTAGCGTCGTATCGCCCTCCCATGCCTACCTCCATTACCGCAATGTCACACTTTTCTTTTGCAAACCAATGAAACGCAATGGCTGTCACCAGTTCAAATTCTGAAACAGGGATACCGCGTGCATCCAAACGTTCGACAGCGGGCCAGATTACCTCGACCTCTTTCGCAAGTTCCTCCTCACTTATCATCTTTCCGTCTATCTGAAAGCGTTCTCGAAAATTCAACACATAAGGCGAAATGTTTTTGCCAGTTTTGTACCCCGCCTTCTGTAATATACTGGCAGTCAAGGTGCAGACGGTTCCCTTTCCATTTGTTCCACATATATGTACATATTTCAGCTTGTCTTGTGGATTGTCTAACTCTTTCAGCAACGCAGTAATACGTTCTAGCCCAGGGTTCATACCAAATAATAAGCGGGAATCAATTTTAGAAACGGCTTCCTGATAAGTCATCCTTTTACATCCTTTCGCTCTTTTCCAGCAAATTTATAGCTGGTGGTTTATTTACAAGACACGCAATACCTAACCACATTACTATCCTGTGATATTATAGCACAGCATAATTTATGGGTCAAGACTTGTAACGTGTCTACCGATAGGATCCGGGCTTAAGTGTGCTATGAATAAATGTTTTATCACAACTGAAACTTTTTTATCCAATCTGAAATTTTTGCTTGTCAAAACCCTGCTTTCAGAATATAATAGAGGAAAGAATACACTGCACTTAGATCTCATCAGGAAAGCGAGGCGTAATCACATGGCCGATTCCCCTTCTTTTTTCAGAAAAATCTTTAGGTTCCGTTTTAGACGGCATAAGAAAAAGATTTCCGTACAACCTGGTACATCCGATCATCCTCGTCCACGTCTAGAGCATTCCACGGACAAGCCTCTGAAGTTAGCGGCAAGCCAACAGCCTGTAAAACCACCGCCAGACCCCTATGCTGTCGTTCTGCCTGTTGACCATGCCCTTCATCAGTTGTGGCGCTTACGCCGGAACCAGGCAGGATGGATGCCCTCACCAGAACTGCGACTGCTTGACCCAGACAGTGACTCTCAACCTATTTCCCCAGCAGATGCTTTAAGTGAAACACAGAAACTGATAACTTCTTTGACTGTTTCCGCAGGCGCGCGGTTGGCCGCTGCCACACCAAAAGAAATTTCAGAACAAGAAGATCCAGCGCTAATACATCTAAATGCACAAGCTAACTTGTATGTTGCATCTGATCGGCTTAGTGCATGGCTAATCCTTTATCCACCAGTAGGCGACGGACAGGAGTTGTCTACTGGAGAATTGCTCAGTGCGATCGGTGCCGCGGGCGTAACTTTTGGGGTTGATCATAATTTTGTTTCCTCCATCCCTAATCTTGAGAATCGCTATTTCCATCTTTTTCATATAGCACAGGGCCAACCGGCAATACCTGGTAAGGACGGTACAATTACTGATCTCTTCCCACGGGAGGCGCAGCGGAAATTTCCTGTAGATGAATTCAATCGTGTGGATTTTACCGCCTCTACATCCACGCAAAATGTAGAAAAGGATCAGGTTATCTGCCATATTGCCCCTCCTACTCCCGGAACGCCAGGGCGTACAGTTACAGACAGCTCTATCCCTACGCGTGATGGCATACCGGCAGTGCCTCCTATGGGGCGTAATACCTTGCTAAACGAAGACGGTTCTGCACTGATTGCTGGCCGGGCAGGTGGGCTTGAGTTTTCCGGCCGGGCTTTTCAGGTTAATCCCATGCTGGATATTGCTGGAAATGTAGACTATTCTACCGGAAATATAAATTTTCTGGGTGATGTCCATATCCATGGCGATGTATGCAGTGGTTTTACTGTACGGGCTATGGGTAATATTAAGGTGGATGGCGTAGTGGAGTCCTGTACTATTGAGGCAGGCGGTGATGTGGTTCTTACCAAAGGTGTACAGGGTAATAACCAGGCCGTTATTCGCTCGCATCGGGACATTTTTGCTAAGTTTTTAGAGAATTGCAGTGTTCATGTAAAAGAAAACCTGCACAGCGAGTGTATCATTGGTTGCGAGGTATATTGCGATGCCGCCGTCTATGCCCAAAGTGGTAGAGGTGTTATTATTGGCGGCAAAGTCCGGGCTGCCCGCGAAGTCGGCGCTAACACCGTTGGTTCCAAGACTGAGGTACGCACTTCTATTGTGTTAGGGGGACTACCCTGCGAAGACTTTGAAAAGGCCCTACTTACAGAAGAAATCACTCAATTAGAAGAACGGCTGAAGGATATGGAACGCCAACCGGAAAGCCCATCAAAACTCTCGCGTATGTCAAAACTTCGGATGCAAATTTCTGTGAATAAACTAAAGCTAAATCAGTACCTAAAAAATCAAACAGAATCAGGAAATGAGTTAGAAAATCTGGAGAATCGTTTAGCATCACGGCTTACCTTTGGTATTGCCTACCCAGGTACACGCGTCCGAATCAATGATTCAAGGCTGAAGATTACCCAAGAAACCCGCCATAGTTCAGCCATGCTTATTAACGGTGAGGTTAAGCTAGTCAGTTAAATCTTTTCTCAAATCTATGCAAAGAAACAGGCAGTCCAAACGGATTGCCTGTTTCTTTTTCACTCCTCTTTTGGAGTATCCGGTTTTTGCATATTCCTTTCTAACCATTGTGTGTATGTCATCAAGACTTGCCGCGGCTTTGAACCCTCATGTGGTCCAACAATCCCCAGTTGCTCCATCTCATCAATCAAACGGCCAGCACGTGCATAGCCGAGCCGCAAGCGCCGTTGCAAAAGCGAAGTGCTGGCTTGGCCAGCCTCCACTACAACTTTAATGGCTTCATCCATCATAGGGTCTACTTCTCCCCCACTTGGCTCATCCCCGGTTTTTCCATTATCAGCGTTGGCAGCATTACGTTCTATCTCTTCGATCACTTGCTCATCATAGTCGATGGACTTGGTCTTTTTCACAAATTGTACAATGGATGAAATTTCGTCATCGCTAACATAACAACCCTGTACCCGAATAGGTTTATTGCTGCCTACAGGCGCAAAAAGCATATCCCCATTACCCAACAGCTTGTCTGCCCCGACTGTATCAATAATGGTACGGGAGTCTACCGCCGTAGACACGGTTAGCGCTATGCGGCTAGGGATATTTGCTTTGATCAACCCCGTAACTACATCAACGGAAGGCCGCTGCGTTGCTACCACCAAATGCATTCCGGCAGCACGGGCCAGTTGGGCCAACCGACAGATAGAGTCCTCAACCTCTTTAGGGGCTGCCATCATCAAGTCCGCTAACTCGTCAATGATTATAACAATTTGCGGCATGGCAGGCATAGGTTGGCCATTTTCATCTTCATAGTTCTGTGCCTCAGCCAGGTTGTTATAACCTTCCAGGTTACGTACATTGTTCTCAGAAAAAATCTTATAGCGTTTCATCATCTCATTAACAGCCCATCCCAACGCACCAGAGGCTTTGTGCGGGTCAGTAACAACAGGTACCAACATATGGGGCAAGCCATTGTACTCGGTAAGTTCTACGGCTTTGGGGTCAATCATCAAAAAACGCACTTGATCAGGTGTAGCTTTATAAAGCATACTAATAATAAGCGAGTTGATGCACACGGATTTACCAGAACCAGTAGTACCGGCAATTAATATGTGTGGCATCCGTGCCAGATCCGCCACCACGGGCTGGCCTGCAATATCCCTGCCTAGTGCTACAGATAGTTTTCCTTTAGATGTCTGGAAGGCATTTGATTGAATCAAATCTCGCATACGCACAGAACTACGTGCGCGATTAGGAACCTCAATACCCACCGCCGCCTTACCTGGGATTGGCGCCTCTATCCGCACGCCGGTAGCCGCCAAGTTCAATGCAAGGTCATCTGAAAGATTTGTGATCTTGCTGATCTTTACACCAGCAGCCGGCTGGATTTCATATCGTGTAACCGATGGACCCCGGCAAATATCTAAAATACGGGTCGACACACCAAAGCTATTCAAGGTATCTACCAGTGTTTTTCCGTTTGTCTGTAACTCCTCTGTTTCTTTGGCATGGTCGGCTTGGGGGCTAACTGCCAACATAGTTACAGGAGGGAAACAATAGGTGTTTTGCGTTTCTACAGCCTGATACTGCGCCAGTTGCTCTACCGTTGCTACAGCAGAAGTAGGTTTTAACTCCTGTTCCAGGCTCGTCTCGTTGAACAGGGGCATATCTTCATCGCTCCCCTGTTCTGGTTGGGACACAATCCCTGCGGCCTGTACAGGTATCGGAGGATTCTCCGATACTACAGGCGAAACTGGCAATTCCGGCTCCTGCGTTTCTTCGGAAACAGGTTCTGACTCAGAGGGGAGTTCCGGCACCGGCTCTGATTCGGGTTTTATGCCTGATGTTTCTGGTGTAATTCCAAACACTTCCTGTAACTTGTCCAGCTTTTCATTGCGCTGGTTGGTCTTTTTTCTGGGCTCTACAGGTGGAAACAACGATGCCATATCTACTGGTGTAGAACGTGCAGAAGAAGTTGGTTCTAATGGCACATCTATCCCCGTATTTGCCCTGTCCTGGGCTAAAATGTACCGTTCTTCTTCCCTACGCTGACGGGCATTCTGAATACCACCGCTCACTGCGTCCACTGGTTTTTTTATGGTGTGGAAGAGCCCAATCAATGTGGTACCGGTCAAAATCATCACGCTAACGAATAGCAATAGAAGAATGATGATTTTTGCTCCAGTTTTCCCTGCAACACCTAACAACAACTGCCCTAATAGACCACCAATCACACCGCCACCCACACCAGCATTGGTGCGGTAAAGAGCTGATATGTAGTCAAAAAAGGATAAACCGTCTGAAATCTTTGCACCGCCAAAAATGAAACCGGTAGCGCAAAATAGCACGATGATTACTGCTGTCAGCCAAACCTTACCACTCATGGAGCCAGTAGGCCTATCTAGTGTTGTGATGACTGCCACATAGATCATCAATACTGGCCAAAGCACCGCCCAGCCTCCAAAAATGCCTAAAATAGCATTATGGGCCCATTTCCAAAGGCTATCTCCTTCAATAAGCGCCAAACAGCCTAGAAAAATAGCACACGCAAAAAGCACGACCGCTCTTACTTGGTTTCTTTGCCTGATTTCCGCAGCCGTTGGCTTTATGGTTCTACTTTTACTGCTAGTACTCCGTTTGGCTCCTCCAGAAGTATTTTTTTTCGCCCCTGAGGGGTTTCTCTTCTGCCCGGAACTGTTTTCACCAGTTCTTCGTCTTGCAGTAGGTTGTTTTGCCTCCGCTTTTTTCTGCTCCGCCACCTAGATTCCTCCCCCGTCCTCAATAAATATCCTATTTACAGTAAGGGCTTACCGGTAAACAGGTTTATCCCCTGTACATACTCTATAATGCCAATGATCGTTACCGCTAATCCGGCCAGTAGGGTATAAATAGCAAAGATGCTTAGCTTGTTAGTGGTAACAATCCATTTCAGTAGTTTGATAGCCAAAAATCCAACTACTGCCGCAGTAACAACGCCAACAACCAAAGGTATAGCGCCGATACTCTCCCCTGCTGTCCCCACATCCTTTAAGGAAAGCAGCGCTGCCGCAGCAATAGATGGTATGCCAAGCACGAAAGAGTAATCCAACGCAGATTGCTGTGTGACACCCCGCATAAGCCCGACCGACATGGTAGAACCGGAACGAGAGAGCCCTGGGAAAATAGCTGCCAAACATTGAGTAATACCAATAATGACTGAATCCCCTACGGTTAAAGAATCCCGTCCAACAGCACCTCCCTTTGCCCAGTGACGCCCTGTACCATGCGATTGAAGGCTACCGTTCTTGTTGGCCCATATTCCCAAAAATAGAAGGGCACTGGTAGCAAGCAGCGCAACACCCTCTGTGATAATGCCAGCGTCAGATGCTAGCTGTTCTGAGAAATCTTTTACCTTCATATCCGTACCCGGTACAGGTAAGAATAAGAGGAATAGAGGTAAAAGCCCTATCACCAGCATAAAGATGAGCCGACGGTCTGCGTTCATCCCACTCCACCGAAAACGGCCTCTAAATAGGTCGCCCAGCAAAGAAAAGAACTCTTTCAGCAATCGCCAAATCAACCCCCGGTATACGAACACTACAGCAATAAGTGTCCCCAAATGTAACATAACATCAAATAAAATACCCGGAAGTTCAATTCCGAACATATGTTGAGAAATTGAAAGATGCCCTGAACTGGAAACTGGTAAAAATTCTGTGGCACCTTGTATTACACCTTGGAAAATTGCGTCAAGTATAGTCATACTATCTCCTTATGTATAGCAGCTTGGTGCAGTTATAGCTGCTCCACGCTGCCGAATTACCCTCGATTAAGAGGCTGTCTTTCTTCTGCCAGAGGCAGGCTTACGTTTCTTTTTCTTTTCTTTGTCTATCATATGGTTTAGGCAATCCATCGCATCAGAAAGAGAACCCAACGCATCAATAAGCCCCTCTTCCACTGCGTCGGGGCCGTCCAGCACACTCCCTACGTCCATCACTAGCTCCTGGGTATTCATGGCAAGGGTCGTGAAACGTTCCTTCGTAATATTGGAATTTTGTGTGACAAAGTTGGTAATCCGATCCTGCATCCGTTGAAAATACTCTAAAGTCTGTGGAATACCCAGCACCAACCCGTTCATCCGCACTGGATGGATGGTCATAGACGCAGATTCGGCAATGAACGAACGCTTTGCTGCCACTGCCAAAGGAACACCAATAGAATGCCCTCCTCCTAGTACCAGTGAAACAGTAGGTTTTTTCATACCGGCCACTAACTCTGCCAACGCAAGACCAGCCTCTACGTCACCACCAACAGTATTGAGCAGCATAAGTAGCCCATCCACTTCTGGATCCTCCTCCACTGCCACAATCTGAGGAATAACATGTTCATATTTCGTGGTTTTGTTCTGTGAAGGAGAGATATAATGTCCCTCAATCTGGCCAATAATAGTAAGGCAATGGATGGTATGGCCGTGGTTGTGTGTAACGACTGAGCCGCTTTCATTGATTTGTTTCTGCTGTTGATCATAGCCGTCCTGCACAGGCACATTCTGTTCCTCATCGGAGTTTTTCAATGCCTTTATCTGATTCTTTTTTGTGGTCACTTTTTTCATAACACAGCACACTCCTTTCATAGAGAGTGTGCCCATTCCTGGCTGGATGATACTATCATGTCATGAAAACAATATGATAAAAGTAATTATACCACTTTTTCCTCTTTTCGGCAACCCCAGTAATGTATGTTAAAAATTTATTAAGAAACTTGCGCTGTGTACTCTGGGGGCAGAACAAAAACCCCACGCCCCATCATAGGGGTGCGGGGTTTTCTGATTATTTGCTTGATCCAATAATAATGATTTTTTCTGCCGAAAAGCCAGTCTGCTCCATCACTACCTCTTGTACTACCAACATATCACTATCTTTTAAGTCGCCAGAAACGACTACGCTGCACTGGTTATCTGCAACGTACGCTACACACTCTTCATAGCCCTTCGCCTTAAGTAATCCCTCAATATTTGTTTCCGTTAGGATATTCTGGGCTAGAGCCGAGGCTTGCTCAACTGCTGCTTTTTTCTCATCGCTGTCTGCCTCCGTATCTGCAAGCACATTATCCAACAACTCCAGTGCCTCATCACGAGAAGTCTGCCGGTCCAACCGGGCTTGGGCAAAAGAATTTGTTGTTGTATTTACTTGAGTAGAGTCTTGAAGATTATCTGAAACAGTTTCCACATAAGCATTATTCACCAACTGGGCGGCCCCAAGTTTACTGGATGTATCCCCCGTGTCCTCCCCAACCGGCAGTTTATTTGTACCGGCAAACTGCCAATTTAAATATACTGCCGCTCCTAGTGCCAGTACCAGAGATGCCAATACTAGTTGTTTCCTGCCAAATTTGCTTGTCATAAGTATGATCACCCTTCTTCGATTATAAATTTATATTACTATCCGCCCTCCACCACGCATACCCGTGTAGAGGATACCCCCAAAGCGGTGCGGGCGGCGTTTACCAATTTCTCTCTGACTACCGGGTTAGTTGCAGCCTTGCTAACGATAACAACCCCCTTTACTTTAGGCTGTTCCCGATTCAGGGATAGCCCCTGTTGGGCTCCCTCTTTATCCTCTAATATTACATATGTGCTCTCTTCTTCCCTCCCGCTTTCCTGACGATTGCTTTTCTTGTCTTCTGCGTAAAAGGTTCTCCCAGAGTTCTCTAGCGTTACCATTACTACTGGTGAAGGTTCACCAGTAACTGCCTTTACTACCCGCTGTAAGTCTTCCTCTAATTGCTGCTGGGTTGCCGCTGTGCTGGCCTCTTGCACCGTATTATCCAACCGATCTGGTTCTTCTGTGGGATGCCCTGATGTAAATAATGAGGAAAGATAAATAAGTACAATCCCCCCCAGCCCCAGTAGGAAGATAATTCGGTTCACCTGTTTACCGATAATAGCTTTCTTTGCATATTCACATGCTTTTTTAAGTTCCATCTGTCTTTACCTCTATGGCTATGCTCTCTCCTAGTGCATTCAGGAGCAGTGCTTGGGCCCGTTGGGCATCGCTTTCAAAACGAAACTCTGCCGTAACCCTTGTTAATACTATGCGGTTATCTCCCGTTATATTGATGTCTGTTGTGATTTTTTTCGCCTCCAATCCGGCTGCACGCAACAACCCTTCCAGATAGTTTTCTGTTTCTTTTTGTGCTGCCCACTTATACTGGCTATCCACATATTCGTTCAATTCCTTATTTTGCCAGTCTTCAGTCCGTGATAGATTCAAGCCGTCCCATTCAACATGAAACAGAGCCGCCATGAGAGAAACCATCAGCACTAAAGCTATCAACGACTGGACGAAACTTAGCATCTTGTTTTTTGGACATAACTTACCGATTAGCCCAATGGCAATTAACACGCCGCAGACGGTTGCAGCATTTTCCATCATAACCGTCATGGTAATCACCATCCTTATATTTATTCCTTTGCGTTTTCTTTATACCAACACTTTCTTTTACCCTCCAGCCCCAGCAAAAATTATCGCGGCTGCACTAGCAATACATACGACACATATACTGGCAAGTATGGCAAGTATCATTTTCACCGTATTGGAAAATACACCCAATAGCCCACTAAATTGTGAAATTCCCAGTAACTCTCCAGACGTTTGTCCGGCTAGGCATATTGCCAACCACAGCAGGCATTCTATCATAACAGGGGCAAAGATACACAGTACAGCTAGAATTCCAAAAGCCCCTGCCCCCGACTTAACAATATGGATACTATTCTGTATAGCAGCCACGGCATCCCCCAGTGCGCCACCCACAATTGGCACACCTGTGGAAATAGCCAATTTGGCTGCCTTGTTTGTTGCTGCGTCCACCTGTGCATTTAATGCCGTTTGTACCGAAAGAACGCCTGTATAGATAGTTACTAATGTAACCAAGCTCCACTTACTCAGCGAATAGATCATTCCTGGCACCCGCGCCAACGGAGCCCCTGATATTACGGTTGCTATAGACAGGGCCAGATATATCCTCAACACTGGCAGAAGAAACCCGGTTGAAAGGACTGGCAGAATTTCGCCCGCCAGCATGGCCCAAAAGCTGTATCCACTCCCCACAGCCATCTGCCCTGCTGCCCCCAACAGACCGGCATATACGGGTACTGCCGCCCCTAAAAATGCCGCCGCTGTATCTGTAACACGTTGGCAAGTAGATATTAACCCTAACAATGGGCCTGATAAGATTACTCCACATACCAGTATCCCTATCTGTTCGGTCATACCATCCCCGTCCTCAAAACACTCACAAAGCCTGGCCAGGATTCCAACTGCGGTCAATGCCGCCAGCGATTTGGCAGGGGCAAACAGTGTATCTCGCACCATGCTGGAAATTGTGTCCCATATTCCTTCTCCAGATATTTCTTCCGTTACTACCCCGCTATCAACCCCTAATCCATCTAATAGGTTACGGGTATCTTGGTCGAGTTCGTTATACAGTCCCGACGTGCCACTCTGCTCATAAAGTTCATCCGCCGACGCATGGGGCGCCATATCCCCCATTAGAAACATCGACAACAAGGCCATAAGTCCAAATATCCATTTTTTCTTCCTCATAATTTTAAGATTTCTCCCAGATATCCAAATAATCGGGTCAGTAACGGCATGGCAACAGCTAAAGTAGCAACCTTAGCAGCTACTTCGATCCCATAGGCTATAGCCGACTCACCCGCATCTTTACATAAATGGACTGCTAACTGCCCAATCAATGTTAGCCCTACGGCCTTCAACATAGCGGTTAAACAAATCTCCTGTAAGCTTCCACTACCTGCCAGTCCCAGCAACTGTTCGACCAGTGGGCTGGCATTCTCCACGGCCATGTATATGATTAAAACCGTTGCTACAGTTGAAAGTAGCAGAGCATATTCCCGGTTGGATTTTTTTACCAACGTTCCCAATACAGCAGCACACAAGGCGCAGGCAGCTATCCCTAATAAAGCCTCGATACTCATAACTGGAACACATTTTTGATAGCCTGAAACAGGGCATCAATCTCCTGTATGATCATCATTAAAACTACGATAAGCCCGGCTAGCGTGGTCATCAAGGCTTGCTCCTCCCTGCCCGAACGGATCAACAACTGGTTAAGTACTGCCACAATGATGCCAATTGCTGCTATTCGGAATATGAGATCTACATCCACTGCTTTTTACCTCCCAGTCTTACATATACACTGCCCTTTACAGGATAACGATACAAACCGTCAGCCCGGCAAACAATCCCAGTGCAAGGTACAGCCGCCTTTTCTGTCCATATGCGTCCCTGGCCTCCTGTAGCCTGTCCCCAATCAACGCAAGATATAGCTGCAAATGCTCTTGTTGCCCTTGCGTATCGCTGGTTCCCAGATTTTGGGTAAACCCACTTAGCAAATCCTTGTCCTTCTGGCAGGTCAATATCTGATCTCCAGCCCAGGCCAGCGCACTGGCAGGGTCATCCGCAAAGCTTTCCCGTTCTATAGCTTTGCGGCAAAATAGACTGTCCCCAGCAGCAATCATCTCACTTAATGGGCGGGATGAGTAAGTAATCTCTGTAAGCATTTGACGAACCAGACAAAATAAGTCTGTTAGCCGTTCTACCCGGCGCTTTAAACTACCAGCCTGTTCTATTCCCCAGATTACTCCACTAAGTATCAAAAAGATTGCGCCTACTAGTTTCATTATCCCGCCCTACTTTCCCAACCCGCCAGCCGATTTGTCGTTTCAACTCGGTCAATCTGGCAAGGAAAGCTGCGGCCATAAAGGGTTACTATAGTTCCAAAGGCGCCGGTTTCTATTAGTTTGCGGCAAAGCGGGCGGCGGAACAACTCGTCCCTTCCCGCATGCACCGTAGCAATAATCCCTACCCCAGCGTATAAGGAACGGCGCACCGCCCCTAAGTCATCCGGAGATAGCTCATCGCAAAGAATTAGTTCCGGTGAAAGTGTACGCAAGGCTATATCCATTGCTTGAGGTTTGGGAAAGCCCTTTAGAACATCCGCACAAGGCCCCAAATCAAAACCACTGGAAATCTCTCCCCGGCTATCCAACACCGCTATCCGTAGGCAAGGCGCAAACCTACCAGTGGACAATGCCTGGGTAATATCCCTTAACAGTGTTGTCTTACCACTACCCGGCGCCCCAGCTATCAGTACCCCTTTCGAAAAGTCCACCCTATGTTGGTAAAGTTTGTCTGAACACCCCGGTACTTCCCGTGGAATCCGCAACACCATGGAAGTAATATCCCGCATTCCCTTGACACGGCCTTTTTCTAGTACCGCCGTGCCACAAATGCCAATTCTGCAACCATCTGCCTGTACATATCCATGCCGGATTTCCTCCTCATGGCTGAATACTGAGTGGCCGCATAGGTACAAGAAGGTTTCACGCAAATAGACAGGTGATACCATCGCCAGCCCTGATTCCAGTTTTTCGGTAACTCCTCCTTTCTCTCTTAAGAAGGAAACCCCTTCTCGTCCACACAGGCTTACAGGGTAACCACTTTTCAACCGTACATCACTAATGTTTGCTTTCAGGCTCTCCGGCAAAGCCAACAGCCTGTCCTGGTATAAAGGTATAAGCGATGCCACTTGGTTAAAACTTTCATATCTCATTTGGTTCACCGTCCTTCTGCTCTCATAATATGGTGGACTTGTTATAAATAGAACAAGCTCCTACCACATCGGCAAGAGCGATATAGCTTTATTGTAATTTGAGGGATTGCATACTGGCATCTCTTCCAGATAGAATAAGCCTACTATAGTTAAATTTGGTTTATCCATCAACTTTTTTTGTGTTCCCTCTTGCAAATCACCTGCAATTACTGTAAAATATAACCAGAAACTTCAAGAAGGGATGATGTTTTATTATGGCAAAGCAATTTGTGTGTTCTACCACCGAGCCGATTGTACAAACCAAAGCCGGTAAATTGCGTGGGTTTATCGTGGACGGAACCTATACCTTCCACGGTATCAAGTATGCCGATGCCAAGCGTTTCCAGCCCCCTACCCCGCCACAGTCCTGGCAAGGCGTACGGGATGCGCTCTCATATGGTTATGTTAGCCCGATGCTGGATCGAGAAACTGCACAAGGGGAAATTATGGTACCACACCGTTACTGGCCCAAAGATGAAAACTGTCAGTATCTGAACATATGGAGCCAGTCCATAGATCCGGCTGCCAAGAAACCCGTTATGGTGTGGCTCCATGGCGGTGGGTTCTCTGCAGGCTCTTCCATTGAACAAATTGCTTATGATGGTGAGAATCTTTCCAAATTTGGCGATGTGGTAGTTGTCACCTTAAACCACAGGCTAAATATTCTGGGTTATTTGGATCTCTCCCCCTATGGCGAAAAGTATAAGAATTCCGGTAATGCGGGTAATGCTGATTTGGTGGCCGCATTGGAGTGGGTGCGGGATAACATCGCAAACTTTGGCGGTGATCCAGACAACGTGACCATTTTCGGTCAGTCTGGTGGCGGCGCAAAGGTCTTTAATCTAATGCAAATTCCCAGCGCTGATGGGCTATTCCATAAGGGCATCATTATGAGCGGGGTATTTGATGGCATTTTAGAGGCTCAGCCGGATCGCGATAGCCGCCCGCTTATTGACGCTATGCTTGGATATCTAGGGTTAGCCGCTGCTGATATTGAACAATTGGAAACGGTTGCATACGAGAAATTGGCTGAGGCCTACAAGGCAGTAGCACCTGGAATTGCTCAGCAAGGCCACTACACGGGCAACGGCCCCATTGAAAATGATTTCTATGTGGGCGACCCTCGCAAGGTTGGTTTTACCGACCATGCCAAAACAATCCCTGTAATTATCGGTAGTGTCTTTGGTGAATTCGCCTTTGCCCCTGGCATCCCTCAAAAATATGACTTAACAGAAGAAGAGCAAATGGCGATGCTCCGTAAGCGGTTGAAGGATGGTACAGAGGAAGTTGCCAGGCTCTTTAAGGAGTGCTATCCAGAAAAGAACCTTACAGATGTACTTTCCCTAGATGCCATGTGCAGGGAAGCCAGCAAAGATTTTGCCAGAAAAAAAGGCGCACATCCTGAGGCTGCTACTTATTGCTACCTATTTAATTTTGAACTGCCCTTAGATGATGGACATCCTGCCTGGCACTGCGCTGATATCCCCTTCTTCTTCCATAACACAGATAAAGTGTTTATCTGCAACGTACCCGGTGTTTCTGATCTTCTAGAAGACCGCATGGCTGGCAGTTTTGTAAACTTCGCCAGGTATGGGGTGCCAAGCCATCCCTCCCTGCCTGCCTGGGCGCCTTGCACAGGTGATACGGTTGCCACTATGATTTTTGACCAGTCATGTTCCGTGCGCTACAATCATGATGATGCGCTATATAAAGCTTATCTACCGGTAGCACCCAATCCGTTTGCTCCACCGGAGGAAGGCGAGGATAAGGTATTCCTGCATTGATGATAGAGGTTTCCTATAAGATAGGCTAATTGCAAAAAGAAAGAAAACAGGGACGCAAAGTGCGTCCCTGTTTTTGTGACCAAGTCTATAAGCCGAGTTCTGTCTTGAGCAGTCATCTATCTTGGCCTACCGTTACCAATAGGCTCACGCCACCTCCACAGGCTGCGCGGGCCGCGCACATAGCCTGGCCTCAGCCAAACTATAATCCCTCCACGGTGTTGCTCCCGGATAGGGTTTACAGGGCCGCATAGTTTCCTATGCGCCGGTGAGCTCTTACCTCGCCTTTCCATCCTTACCCAAGCCCGCAGGCCAGGGCGGTATATCTCTGTTGCACTTTCCCTGGGGTCACCCCCGGCGGCGGTTAGCCGTTATCCTTGCCCTTGGGAGCTCGGACTTTCCTCAGACGCGGACTTTCGCCCTACGCCCGCAACTGCCCGGCTTGCTCACAACAAATATTGTAAGAGATTCCAGCCCAAATTGTCAATAGTTTTTTTCTGAAAGCATTCGGTTTTTTTCATCCCACAACTGTTGAGAAAGATCAACATAGTAATTATGGGGATTTTCAAACCGCGTGACCTCCTCCCATAGGGAGTCCACCTGTGCAGAACAGTAAGCTTTAATAGCATTTAGGGCCCGAGGTGTATAGATACACGCTCCCTCCTTAAATATCTGTGTCATAAGTGGTACCGCATGGAAGTTCTCTACCGTCTTACGTTTCCATGTATGGTTAGGGTCAAATAACACATATGGTTTCTCTTCATCAATGATCTCATCGTGCATCGTTACCACATCGGCGATTGCCTTGTCAGTTTCTTTATCAAAAAGTCGCCAGACGCTCTTAAAACAAGGGGTAGTAATTTTCGTCACATTCTCGCTAATCTTGATGCGGGGCGATACCGTTCCATCAGGGTTCTCTACCCCCACCAGTTTGTATACGCCGCCAAATACAGGTTCTGAAGAAGACGTAATCATCCGCTCACCCACGCCAAAGGAGTCCACCTTAGCTCCTTGGATGAGCATATCCCGGATAATATACTCGTCTAACGAGTTAGAGGCACAGATAGGGCAGTCTTCAAACCCCGCGTCGTCCAACATTTTGCGAGCTTTACGGGAAAGATAGGTAATGTCACCGCTATCAATACGGATACCCTTGGGTCTGAGCCCTTTAGGCCCCAGTACCTCCTGAAACACCTTGATGGCATTAGGTACACCAGACTTCAACACATTATAAGTATCTACCAGAAGTACACAATTATTGGGGTATGCCTCTGCATAGGCTTTAAACGCCTCATATTCGTTTCCAAACAATTGGATCCAACTGTGTGCCATAGTTCCCAATGCCGGAACGCCAAACATTTGGTCGCTCACTGTACAAGCTGTACCTGCGCAGCCACCAATATACGCTGCTCGCGCCCCATATATCGCGCCGTCAAACCCCTGTGCCCTACGGGAGCCAAACTCCATCACGGCACGACCCTGGGCAGCCCGGACAATGCGGTTAGACTTTGTAGCGATCAAACTTTGATGATTGATACATAAAAGTACCATAGTTTCAATAAATTGTGCCTGGATCGCTGGGCCACGGACAGTGACGACAGGCTCGCCAGGAAAAATTGGGGTACCCTCCGGGATAGCCCAGACATCGCAGGTAAAATGGAAATCTCTCAGGTAATCCAAGAATTCAGGGCTAAACATATGCCTGCTAGCCAGATATGCTATGTCCTCTTCGGAAAAATGTAAGTTTTTTAGGTACTCCACCAGTTGTTCTACCCCTGCCATAATCGCAAAGCCCCCGTTATCCGGGATTCTGCGGAAAAACATATCAAAATAGCATACTGTATCCCGAAAGCCTTCCAAAAAGTACCCGTTGGCCATTGTCAACTCATAAAAGTCAGTCAACATAGTCAGCTTTCGGCTGGAAAAATCTCCGCTCACTCTGATCTTCCTTTCGTTTTCCGTTTTTTACCACCATTATACCATACTTGTCAATAGTGGTATCCAGGTTCATTCTACATACTTTAGGCTATTATATCAGCCAAAGATAGTAAAGTATAGCTGTATTTTGCTATTTGAGAACTATGCTAAATTATTTTAAGAAAAGGGGTTGATTTTTAATTAATGTTCAACTATAATATGTAATTAAGGAGAATTTATTACAAACATGATTTTTTTATCCAACGGTAAACGGGGAGTGAATGCATTATGAGGCTGAGAGGGCAACCCTTGGGCACTAAAAACCTTATTGGTGCCAGAGTGGAAACCGCGCGGAAAAATCAGAACATGAAACAGAAAGAACTGCTAGCCCAATTGCAGGTCCGCGGGGTAGATCTAAATGCCTCTGGCCTGTCTAAACTAGAGGGACAGATTCGTTATGTTACTGACATGGAATTATTGGCCCTTGCGGACATTTTAGGTGTTTCTGTTATGTGGCTGCTCACCGGCCTAGACAGTAAAGATAAAGACTTCAAAGTTAACTAAAAATAAACCTTATACGTAGTTTCGCGCGGGTTTGGCCGAAAATAGCCGGGCCCGCTTTTGCTATCTACACCCACCTCCTATGTTCCTTACGTATATTCCTCTTGAAAACTTCCATATTAATCAGCAGTATTGCTTATGGAGGAAAACACCATGTTTCAAACCTGGGAGTGGAAACGCTTTATACCACTGGCCCTGTTTTTTGGAGGGTATACGCTACTTTTTCTATTATGGCGGTGGACTTTCCTGTATTCTCTTCCCTTCCTTCTGGGCCTGCTTACCGCCATAGCCGTACAACCTATTATTCAATTTGTCCAAGACAAGCTACATCTGCCGCGAAAAGCAGCCGCAGGAGGCGTCACAGCACTAACACTTATTCTTGTGCTGGCCACAATGGCCTTGCTATGTGCCTATGGTATCAAAGAGCTAACCGCGTTTCTGATCCGGGCAGCCGAAGGTGGGTTTCCTGCATTCTCTCCGCCAGTCCGGGCATTCTTTCAACAGGCCGGCGAGTTTTTCCAGCGTCTACATCTGCAAGCTGGAAACTGGAAAGAATTAGCAGAATTTCTAAAAAGCAGTGCTGGGCTTGCCCTTACCGCCTTGAATAGCCTGCTGGGCTTGCTAACTTCATTGCCTACCCTACTGGCCATGCTATTAACGACAGCTTTTTCAGCTTTTTTCATTGCAAAGGACTTCTCTCGTCTGCAAGAATTTTTTTTCTGCCTATTTCCTCGCCACATCATAGAACAGTTAAAACATGGGCTTAAAAACTCTTCTGGGACAGGCCGTCGCTATCTACTTTCCTATACGCTTATATACTTTATTAGCTTTTGTGAGGCTTTTGTAATCCTGTGTATCCTGCGGCTTCCCTATCCCCTGCTTACTGCTGCTCTCACCTGTGTGGCAGATGTACTGCCCGTGCTGGGACCTGGAATTGTTTTTACCCCTCTGGCAGTATACCAGTTGTTAATTGGCCAGTATGGCCGTGGTTTGGGGTTAATGGTAGGCTGGCTGGTCATGACCTGCGTACGGCAAATCGTTGAACCAAAGCTGGTAGCTTCTACAGCTAAAATGCATCCTCTGGCAATGGTTGCGGCAGTGTATTTTTCTTTAGCCGCAAAAAGTGTTTGGGTTCTGCTCTATACCGTTGGCTTATTTATGCTGTATGCCTTTTTGCGGAGCGCTCATATACTGCCCTCGTTACGCGCTGAAAAAGAACTAGATGACGGGCAACCGGCTGACCTGTAAACACTTATACCATTGCTGCCCGGTAAATCATATCCACCACTTGTTCAATCCCCATCTCTTTGGTTAAGATGGTTTCCGGTATACTGCCAATAAGGTCTTTTTCCAACCACCAGTCACGCATTTCTTTCTCGCCAAATGCATCTCGGTTAGCCCGTGTCTGGTGGCGCCGAAGGGTTTCTTCGAAGGGAATATCATAATAATATGCAAAGATATTTTCCCTGTAAAAGGTTGCCGCCCGTTCAAATAACGGTGCATACCACTCTGCATGGAAAATCCCCTCTAAAATCGTAACCGGGACACGTTCCCAACCGTATTCCAGTAAGCCTATCAGCAGCGGGATGGCAGGATTCTCTGGGCCGTCTTTCACCAGCAGCATTTCACGACGCACCATGTCTTGAGAAATCAGCAAAGTATTCCTTCCAATTTTCCGTTGAAGTGCCCTGGCGACCGTGGTCTTGCCACTACCAGAATTTCCCCGTAGGATAATCAACTTTTTCATTCACTCACTCCTATCCGTTCATAGTGCCTCGTTATCTGCATAAGGCCTATGGATCAAGCCAATTTATTGTTTTACTTGCGCCCCATAGTCATTACCATTACTGCCTTTTGCGCATGAAGTCGGTTTTCCGCCTCTTCAAAGATAAATTGGGCATTTGCCTCAAACACTGCCTCCGTAATCTCCTCACCCCGGTGGGCTGGCAAGCAATGCTGCACCATTGCATCAGAGTGGGCCTTTCCCATAATCCTATCGTCAATGCAGTAACCGGCGAAGGCCGCCTCCCGTTTTGCTCTTTCTTCTTCCTGCCCCATAGAGGTCCATACGTCCGTAATTACCACATCTGCATCTTTGGCAGCCTGCATCGGGTCGTCCGTCAGTTCAAAACCAGCATATTGTCCGGCAAAGTCCAAAATCTCTTTAGGCGGACGGTACCCTTCTGGACAAGCCACAGATACGTTCATACCAACCTTTAGACCTCCAACAATCAGCGAATTCATCATGTTGTTACCGTCACCAATAAAGCTGAGTTTCAGCCCATCCAGCGAACCCTTGAATTCCCGGACTGTCATCAAGTCGGCCAACACCTGGCATGGATGGCAAAAGTCTGTTAGGCCATTGATGACTGGTACACTTCCAAATTTTGCCAAATCCTCAACCTCTTTTTGCGCAAAGGTACGAATCATAATGCCATCTACATACCTGGATAAGACTCGTGCGGTATCTTGTACAGGTTCTCCCCGGCCAATTTGGGAACCTTCGGCCCCTAACACGACCGCGTAGCCCCCCAACTGATTGATACCAACCTCAAAGGAAACCCGTGTCCTGGTAGAGGATTTCTCAAAAATCATGCCCAAACACTGGCCCTTCAAATGGTGATGCTGGATGCCGTGCTTGGTTTCATATTTCAACTGGTCAGCCAAGTTGAGTGTTTCAATGATCTCTTCACCGGTCATATCCAACAGTTTTAACAAATGTTTCATTCAGTTTTCCTCCTGCAATACTTGGGAAAATCGGGCAAGCCCTTCGTCTATTTCTTCCAATGTAATTGTTAATGGCGGCAAAAAGCGGATCAATTCCTTCGCGGTAAGCACCAAAAGTCCTTGCGCCGCACAGCGTACTAACACATCATGAGCCTGTTTCTCCCTAAGCTGGATACCCAGCATCAGCCCCTGTCCCCGCACCAGTTCCACCTGCGGCATGGCCAGCAATTTTTCTGTTAGGTAAGCCCCTTTTTTCTGCACAGCCTGCAAAAAAGATGGATCGCTGACTCGCCGGATTACCTCTCTGGCACCGGCACACACCACCGGATTGCCGCCAAACGTAGATCCCTGCTGACCAGGCCTTAGAATATCCCGCAGCTTTTCATCGACTAGGCAGGCACCAATAGGCAGACCACCAGCAAGCCCCTTAGCCGTGGTCACAATGTCTGGTTGAACCCCCAAGCCCTGATAACTGTAAAAATGCCCAGTACGTCCTACTCCCGTCTGTACTTCGTCAATAAGCAGCAACACATCCTGCTCATCGCAAAGTTTGCGTATGGCTTGTACAAAGTCTGGGGCAATAGGTGCTACACCGCCCTCACCTTGAATGGTTTCCATTAACACCCCGCAGACAGATCCATCCAGCATGGCGGCGATACCTTCCAGATCGCCAGCACTGGCGTAAAGGAACCCTTCTGTTAATGGCAGAAAGTCTTTATGGAAAGCATCCTGTCCGGTTGCTGCCAATGTAGTAATTGTGCGCCCATGAAAAGAGTTCATAAGCGTGACAATCTTATTCGCACCTCTTTTTTCTCCATACTTTCTGGCAATTTTAATAGCGCACTCATTTGCCTCAGCCCCGGAGTTGCAGAAAAATGCCTGCGCCATTCCCGCTATCTGGCATAGTTCTTGTGCCAACGCAGTATTTTCTGGGGAATAGTAATAATTGCACAGATGCTGAATCTCTGCCGCCTGCCTTGCCACGGCAGCGGCCCACTGAGGATCGCTATAGCCCAAACAGTTTACGCCAATCCCAGAGGTAAAATCAATATATTCCTTCCCCTGGGAATCCCAAGCACGGGCGTTTCTGCCTTTCACCAGCGCAATATCCACCCTGCCGTATGTATGCATAATGTATGCCTGTTCCTGCCTTTTGATCTGCTGAAAATCCAATGTCCTCTCCCCCAATCAATAAAACATGGTGCCAATGCCCTCATCGGTAAACAGTTCCACTAGAATGGAATGGGCTATACGCCCATCAATAATATGAGCACGCCCGACGCCCCGACGCACTGCATCCACGCAGCAGTCAATCTTAGGTATCATCCCCCCACTGATAACACCTTCTTTCTTCAAACGGCGCACATCACTGACATTCACCACAGGAATAATTGTATTTTCATCCCCCTTATCCTGCAAGAGGCCCCGTACATCTGTCATCAATATCAATTTCATGGCCCCAAGTTCAGCGGCAATCCGGGCTGCGGCTATATCCGCGTTAATATTATAAACTTCCCCATGATATCCAGCGGCCACCGTAGATACAATAGGAATGTAACCATTTTTAGCGGCATTACAAAGGATATCCACATTTACCTCTCGGATTTCCCCCACAAAACCCAAGTCTGTCTCCATCTGGTCCGCTTTCAACAGAGAGCCGTCCAATCCGCACAGCCCAATGGCCTTGCCCCCGGCATCCTCTAAAAGTTGCACCAAATCTTTATTTACCTTGCCTGCTAACACCTGCTGCACTATATCGATGGTTTCTCGGTCAGTATAACGGAGTCCACCTACAAATTTGCTTTCTTTGCCAATCTTTTTCAGCATTGTGTTAATCTCTGGCCCACCACCGTGAACCAGCACTACATTAATACCTACCAGTTGCATCAGCACAATATCGCTCATTACGGCTGACTTCAACCCGTCATCCAGCATGGCATTGCCGCCATACTTTACTACCACCGTCGCACCGGCATATTTCTTGATATATGGCAAAGCCTGTACCAAAATATTGGCCCGCTCACTGTTTGATACCTGCATGAATACTCACCCTTTTTACGCAACGTCCGCTATGTTTGTCCAAGCCATCAGCATGGCGACAACCACCAATACAAAGAAACCAACAATAAAGAAATTAGCAACAATTCCTCCCAACAGCAGCCTCCGCCACCGATTGGTTGTTCTGTGCCGGGTCACAAAGTGGCAAGCAATGCCCAGCAGCAGTATGAGAGCCGTAATCACTGCAGCCGCAGGTTCCAGAAAAACCAGCCCAATGGCAGTTAGGCATAAGACCACAAATACTATAAAGTTCCCTGCCAGCAGCATAAACATGACCGCAGCGGCAACATCCCAAGGCGTTTCAACTTTCAATGGCCTATTCATCTTCATGAACGATAATCCGCATTGATCTTCACATAGTCATAGGTCAAGTCACAGCCGTAGGCCTCCGCTGATATAGCCCTCATATGTAGGTCGATTAGGGTTTCCACCTCTGGCTGTGAAATCACTTCCAACGCGTGTTCCTCCGAGAAATCCATCACCATACCAGCCTGGCAGACCATCTCCTGCCCTTTGACCGAGCGGAATGTGACATCAATTTTATCTACATCCACATATACTCCAGCATAGCCTATGGCACAGAGAATACGGCCGGGGTTGGCATCGTTCCCAAACATAGCTGACTTGAACAGGCTGGAGGCGCTGACACTACGGGCTACCGTGCGGGCGGTATCCAGATCCGGCGCACCTTCTACCCGGACAGTAAGCAGCTTTGTCGCCCCCTCACCGTCCCGAGCCAGCATTTTAGCAAGCTTTCGGGCCACCGCCTCTAACCCGGCGGCAAAAGTTTCAAAGTCTGCTCCTTCAGCAGAAATCTCCGGGTTGCCTGCTGCCCCGTTTGCCAGTACTAAGAAAGTATCGTTGGTAGAGGTATCACCATCCACACTAATCATGTTATAAGTACGGTCTGCCGCCTGCTTAATTGCCTTTTGTAACATTTCAGGAGAAATAGCGCAATCGCTTGTCATAAAGCTTAGCATGGTAGCCATGTTGGGATGAATCATACCACTGCCTTTTGCAATGCCGCCGATTTTCACCTTTTTACCGCCAATCCCTACCATTACTGCCGCTTCCTTCGGAAAGGTATCGGTTGTCATAATAGCGGTAGCTGCCATCAGCGAACCAGTAGGACTAAGGGCATCTTTCAAGGCAGGGGCTGCTATACGGATGGGTTCTGTAGGCAGAGAGGGGCCGATGACTCCCGTAGATGCCACAACAATATCCGTGGGCAAAAGACCCAACACCTGGGCTGCAATGGCACACATTTCCCGCGCCTTCTCTATACCATCAGGCGCACAGGTATTTGCAATACCAGAGTTGCAGATAATTGCCCTCGCTTTGCCGTCGGCGATGTTCTCCTTCGTAACAGCAATGGGCGCACCCTTTACCAAATTCTGGGTATATACTGCCCCAGCCGAACTTTCCCGGTCGCTAAAAATCAAAGCTAAATCTGGCTTTGTTTTATTTTTGCGGATACCACAATGCAGGCCACTGGCAGAAAATCCCTCAGCCGCAGTGACACCGCCTTCAATATATTCCATATGGATTTCTCCTTCCATGATCTTGCTAAAACGCGGGCGGCACCAGTTTCAGCCCAGCGCTCTCTTCCAAAGCAAACATTAAGTTCATATTCTGTACCGCCTGTCCTGCCGCACCCTTCACCATATTGTCAATGGCAGAAATGGCCACAAAGGTACCCGTGCGGGTATCGGTGAACAGGGACAGGTCGCAGAAATTGGTATAACGCACATTTTTGATATTTGCTACCTGGCCCGCAGGCAGCAAGCGGACAAAGTATTCGTCCATGTACCTTTTCTCATAAACAGCCCGCAGGGTTTCTTCTGTCACACCAGGCTGCAATCGGGCATAGCAGGTAGCCAGGATACCCCGGCTTACGGGAAGCAGATGAGGCACGAATGTTACCTGTATGGACTGGCCGCTAATGCGGCTAAGGGTCTGTTCAATCTCCGGGGTATGCCGGTGGCTGGCGACTTTATAGGCGGTAAAACCCTCGTTTAGTTCTGGGAAATGATTCTGCTGTGTAGGCTTACGGCCCGCTCCAGTAACACCAGACTTGCAGTCGGCAATGATACCTGCCGGATCAATTAACCCAGCCGCCAGTGCCGGTACAAGCGCCAGCGGTACCGCCGTAGTATAGCAGCCTGGGTTAGCAATCAGCTTTTTCCCTTTGATCTGCTCCCGAAACAGTTCCGGTAAGCCGTACACGGCTTTCCTGTGGAGGGATTTATCAGTAAAAGTACCGCCGTACCACTCTTGGTAGGCTTGTTCGTTTTCCAAACGGAAATCCGCGCCCATGTCGATAAACTTCTTACCGGCAGCCATGCAATCCGCTGCCAGTTTCTGGGAAAGCCCGTGGGGCAGCGCTGCAAAGATTACATCACTTTTTGCCAGCACTTCTTCCTGGGTACCACACACCAGATCGCACAAGTGGTAATAAGCAGGGTACACTTCCGATAGCGCCATCCCTTCAAAGCTGACCGAACTAATCGCTGCCAGTTCCGCCTGGGGATGCCCTAAAATCAACCGGCAAATCTCCGCCCCTGCATATCCTGTGGCGCCTACTACGCCGGCCTTTATCCTCTCCATCTCACGCCTCCATTTTTTTCACAAATTCCAAAACCCGCTGGGCCTGTGCCCGTACATTCTCCGGAGCCGGACCGCCGGGTACTTTTCGGTCCTCAACACACTTATCCAGGGAAATCGCCCTGTATACGCCTTCGTCAAAGCTGGGGCTTATACGCTGGTAATCCTCCAAAGGCAAAGTTTCTAAAGTTAAACCTTTGTCAATGCAGAGCGCCACCAATTCCCCGGTAATTTTGTATGCATCCCGGAAAGGTAAGCCCTTCTCCGCCACCAAATAATCTGCGCAATCCGTAGCGTTGATAAAACCTCCGGCCGCTGCGGCACGCATATTGTCCTCCCGTACCCGCATGGTATCCAGCATGGGAATCAGTGGTGTCAAGCAAAGTTTCAAGGTGTCTACTGCGTCAAACACAGCCTCCTTATCCTCCTGCATATCCTTGTTGTAAGCCAGAGGCAGACCCTTCATCATGGTTAAAAGACCTATCAGGTCGCCAAACACCCGGCCCGACTTGCCCCTGATCAACTCTGCCAGGTCAGGGTTTTTCTTTTGTGGCATAATGCTGGAACCTGTACAGTAAGCGTCATCCAGTTCAATAAAGCGGAACTCCCAACTGCACCACAGCACCAGTTCCTCACATAGGCGTGAAAGGTGCACCATACAAAGTGAGGCGGCAAAGGCTATCTCTGCGCAAAAATCCCGATCTGCTACAGCGTCCAGGCTGTTTTGCGCTGGGGTCGAAAAGCCAAGCAAGTGGGCAGTCAACGTCCGATCCAGTGGGTAAGTGGTGCCCGCCAGCGCCCCACATCCCAGAGGGCATACATCCATCCGCTTAAGGGCATCGTCCAATCGGGAGATATCCCGCAGGAACATTTCAGCATAGGCCATCAGATGGTGTCCAAAGGTAATGGGCTGCGCCCGCTGCATATGGGTGTAGCCAGGCATAACAGAGGTACTATACTGCATAGCTTTCTGGCAAAGCACGGTAAGCAGTTCCTTCATCTGAAACTTGATCCCGGTGCAGTCATCCCGCAAGGTCAGGCGGATATCCAGGGCCACCTGATCGTTCCGGCTGCGGCCAGTGTGCAGGCGCTTTCCCGTGTCACCGATACGAGCAGTAAGCTCCTGCTCTATAAAGGTATGGATATCTTCTGCATCCGGGTCAATGGCCAAAACACCATTGTCTATGTCTTCCCGGATTTTACTTAGTTCCATGCAAATCTTCAAGCTTTCACACTCGTCAATAATACCCTGCTTTCCCAGCATAGTGGCGTGGGCAATGCTGCCCTCTATATCCTGCCGGTACATCCGGCTGTCAAAGGCAATGCTGGAGTTGAAATCATTGGTTCTGGGGTCAGCCTCCTTTTTGAAACGGCCCTTCCAAAGTTTCATGTATTTCCCTCCACTGACAAAAAATCTAGCGCATCGCTACCAGAATGGCCTGTAAACTCTAAGAATGCATCCCGGTAATCCCGCATATGAGCGGTCAAGGATGGCGCAAATTCCCTTGCTCGCGCCATCCTGGTGAATTCTTCAAAATCCACCCATTTGGCGTCGCAAGTTTCCCCCTCCTGAAGTTGTACCCCGTCCAGTTCCACTTCCATATGTACGCCAAAATCCCGGCCCAAATAAGGCCAGCTACAAGAGCACCCCAACAGGGTAATCTGTCTTTCCTCTACCCGAAGGCCCGTTTCCTCATGAAGTTCCCGTATCACCGCATGGATAGGTGTTTCCCCCGCCTGCACATGGCCAGCGGGGTTTTCCCACTTTCCGGGGGCATAACGCTTTTCCATACTACGGCGGGTCAAGAAAATCCTACCGCTTTTATCTACGATCCACATCCCCACAGCCATGCGGTATTCCTCAGGGCCCAAAGGGCTTTCTTTTTCCCGTATGAGGCCAGTTGGGCTGCCATACTTATCGTAAATGTCGATACGCTCCATATACGCGCTCCTTCATTATTTGTCGTAGGTCAGCCCCTTCTTCGCCTGCACCTTGATGGGAAGCCCGAACAGGTTGATAAATCCGGCAGAATCAGCCTGGTTATATACCTCATCCTCATCAAAGGTAGCAATATCCTCGTCATACAGCGAATACGGCGCTGTCACACCAGCATCTATGATATTGCCCTTGTAGAGTTTCAGTTTCACATCGCCGGAAACGGTTTCCTGGGTGGAATCCACAAAGGCGGTGAGGGCCTGCCGTAGCGGAGTATACCACTGGCCATTGTAGACCAAATCAGCAAATTTTAAAGCCACTTGCTGCTTGTAGTGATAAGTTTCCTTGTCCAGGCACAATTCCTCCAGCTTGTTGTGGGCGTGATAGAGGATGGTACCGCCAGGGGTTTCATACACCCCGCGGGATTTCATGCCCACCAAACGGTTCTCAATAATATCTGCCAGGCCGATGCCATTTTTGCCGCCCAACTCATTGAGCCGGGTTACCATATCCACACCGTTTAAGGTTTCTCCGTTAAGCTGGGTGGGAACGCCCTTTTCAAAGTGCAGAGTGATGTAAGTAGGCTCGTCAGGGGCCTCCTCAGGGCTAACGCCCAGTTCCAAAAAGCCGGGCTTATCGTACTGGGGCTCATTGGCCGGATCCTCCAGATCAAGCCCCTCGTGGGAGAGATGCCACAGGTTCTTGTCTTTGGAGTAGTTGGTTTCACGGTTGATCTTTAGGGGGACATGATGAGCCTCTGCATAGGCTATCTCTTCTTCACGGCTTTTAATGTCCCAGATGCGCCACGGGGCTATAATCGCCATGTCCGGCGCATAAGCCTTTATAGCTAGTTCAAAGCGCACCTGATCGTTACCCTTGCCAGTACAGCCGTGACAAATTGCATCTGCGCCCTCTTTCTTGGCAATCTCTACAATGCCCTTGGCAATAATAGGCCGGGCAAAGGAGGTACCCAGCAGATACTTGTTTTCATATACGGCCCCGGCTTTAACCGTAGGATATACATAGTCCTGAATAAATTCCTCTTTTAAATCCAGCACATACAGCTTACTAGCCCCGGTCTTTTTAGCTTTTTCTTCTAGCCCATCCAACTCCGTGCCCTGGCCCACATCACCTGAAACCGCAATAACCTCACAGTTATTATAGTTTTCTTTCAGCCACGGGATAATGATTGAGGTATCCAACCCACCTGAATAAGCCAGTACTACTTTTTTGATTTCTTTAGCCACAAGACTTTCCCCTTTCACGTTTACACAACAAATGCTGTTGATGTTTTGACCTTACTAGGGCTTGTTTGAAAATAGAGGAAATGACGGATTTTTGACCAGAAGCGGTCAGCTTCAAGGAGAAAACCGCAAGTAATACTTGCGTATTACGAGGATTTTCGACGCAGAAGATGGTTGCTTCTGGGTAAAAATACGGCGTTTTCGATTTTTCAAACAAGCCCTATTCCTATTATACACGATTCTCTTTGAAAATCAAGAGAATCCTGAATATTTATTCACGATAATGTAAGTTATATGCATTTTATTCCAAACCGCCGATAATTTCAGGGAACTTTCCCTCAAGGAAATGCCTATATGTTGGGATCTCCCTGGCCGCCATGTACTGTTGTTTGATACAACCATCTAACCAGGTAAGCATACTCTCCGGCAAATCTGCATACCGGCGGATCAGGATCAACCCCGCCTCTTCCGCCTCCAGGATAGCCTCGTAAGCGTCCGGTACGAACTCACAACCAGAAACAGGCACGGGCTGGCCGGTAACAACAGCGTCTGGGATATCTGCTTGGGTTTCTCCGCCAGGCACAGTTTCTACAGCGTAGATGTAGCCGGAAACACCCCGATACGTGTCCTCCAGGGCGTTGGGATAGTATTCATCCAGGCGAGCTAAACCATTATGAAAACCGTAACTGGCCCACTTACGATATGGTGGCTCATAGGGAAAACCCGTTTCATGGCAGTATTTTTCAATGGCATTGGAAAGATATGCCAGTACATTTTCCCGCTTTTTGGAAAAATACACCAAAGGTCGTTCATGCTGGGATATTCTGGGTTCCAACACTTCAATGCAATGGGTTTGGCTTGCATGATAGAACACGGTTATTCCCCCTCTAGCTTATTGATATCATATGCCTTCACCGGGCCATACAGGCGTTGGTCTACCCGGACAGTCAGCCGTAAGCCCTCAGGCGTATATTCCTCATTTAGCACAGCGCCTTCATCCCGTAGCTTTGCCGCGAGCCCGCTTTTGGCAAAAGGCAGTAGCAATTCCACCTCGAAGGTCTTTTCCGACAAATTATCTTCCATCGCCTGCATAAGTTGGTCAATGCCCTCCCCATGTAGCGCGCTGATGTGCACAGCTCCAGACAGACGGGGGACCGCCTCCATATCAGCCACCTTATCCCACTTATTCAGTACCGGAATAACCGGGCTTTCCCCCGTTCCCAGGCTTTGCAGCAATTCTTCTGTTACCCGCAGATGTTCCCCGCACGCAGGGCTAGATGCATCACAGATATTCAGTAGGATATCCGCAGTAGCAGCCTGCTCCAAGGTGGATTTGAATGCTTCCACAAGATGATGTGGTAGCCGCCGCACCAGTCCAACTGTGTCAATTAGCATGATTGTTTTTCCACCGGGTAGTTTTAATGCCCGGGCGGTGGGATCCAACGTAGCAAAAAGCTTGTCTTCCGCCAATACGCCTGCTTGGGTCAGGCGATTCATTAGGGTACTTTTTCCAGCATTGGTATATCCCACAAGCGCCACCGTAACAACGCCGTTTTTCTTGCGGCGCTTTTCCGTGACTGCCCGGGCAGCCTCGCTTTCTGCCAGTTGCTCTTTCAAACTACCAATACGCCGCCGGATATGCCGCCGGTCTGTTTCCAGCTTGGTTTCACCAGGCCCTCGTGTACCAATGCCGCCACCTAAACGGGACAACGCTGCCCCTTTACCTGTAAGCCGCGGCAACATATATCGTAACTGGGCCAGTTCAACCTGTAACTTTCCCTCACGGCTCCGGGCACGCTGGGCAAAAATATCCAAAATCAGCATGGTGCGGTCAATTACTCTTACACCAAATAGTTCCTCAAGGTTACGGATCTGCGTTGGAGTCAACTCCCGGTCAAAGATGCAGATATCCAACTCTTCCCGCCGGATCAAATCGGCAGCTTCAGCCGCCATTCCTGTACCCACACAGGTAGCTGCCTCTGGCGAAGGCCGTTTCTGCGTTAACGTAAAAGCTGGGTCAGCCCCAGCGCTTTCCGCCAACTCACAAAGTTCATCCAAAGAAGTTTCGGCATCGTATTCGCCAGTATCCAGTGCCACTAAAAGGGCGCGTTCACGGTTCTGTTCGTTTTCAAACATGATATCCCTCCTCTATGTATGTATATTGATTGTATATTTATTCTGCCAATTCCCTATTGCAATCTTTTCCGTTCCATGCTACAATGCAAAAAAAGCAGGAGGGATCAGCATGAAAAAACCTTATATCATCGGGATTGCCGGAGGCAGCGCCAGTGGCAAATCCACCTTTTCCAACTGGCTGGAGAATACGCTCAGCGGCCTTGACTTACAGGTATTCCATATGGATAGCTACTTTAAGCCCGCAGAGGTGCGTCCCAAAGCTGCTGCTCCCATTACAGGTAAGGTCTATCTGGATGACAACTGTCCGGAAACCATCTTCCACGAGAAACTGCGGGAGGATCTTGCCCAGGCCGTTGCAGCCGGCCACGATGTGATCTTAGTGGAAGGGCTTTATGCACTGTGGTACGACTGGCTCTATGCCCAGCTCGACTTGAAACTTTTTATTGACTGCCAGGCAGACGAGCGTATAGTACGCCGGTTGAAACGGAACATGACACAATGGGGCTTGCAATTTGACGAGATTGCAGCGGTTTATCTGGACATGGTACGTTACCGGCACCAGCAATACATAGAACCCACCAAATGGCGGGCTGACTTCATCCTCAACGGCTCATCCCCCTCCCAGTTAGCGGGGCAGATGCTGGCGGAACATATTCGCAGCCAGGTCACAACCGATTGATACATCTGCAGGGGAATCTATCATAATATAGAAACAGGAAAAGGTCAAGTAAAAATGTGAAAAAACCGCCGCAAGCACCTAAAAACAGGGCTGCGGCGGTTTCTATTCATCAGCCGATCTTACTTTCCGTTCAGTTCCGCATATTGTAACAAGTTCCTGCACAAGAACATAACTAACAGTGCAATGACAATATTACCGCCCATTACACCCAGCAAAACCCCACAGGCGCCTGGCAGAAACTCCAAGTTCATCACCAGGATGCCCAGCCCTATGCCCGGCAGCGCCAAAAGCATCAGAGCAATAAAGTAGAAGACCATAAGTAGCCCTTTTGAGCGCACGGTTCCAAACACCCGTTCCACCATAATATTACCGGCAGTAAACAGCAACGAGAAGGATATCCGTGCCAGCACACACATCACCGTTTCCACCGGGGAAATGTGCAGGATTAAGCCCACTGGTACAAAAATGACAATCGCCTCAAAGCAGTCTGCCATCAGGGTTTCTGCTGTAGCCCACAGCAGCTTTTTAAGTGGCGGTTCTGGCAGCAGGTAGATAAACGGCTTAGATATCTCCCAACTGAACCGCCCCAGGCCTTCAGAGAACATCTGCATATACGTGCCCATTACAAATACTGCTACAAAGGCCGCAGTATTGCTCTCTTCATCTGCAAACATCATATTGTACATAAATGCGCAGCCAATGATGACTGCTATAAAGATTATAGAAGTCTTGGAAAAGATCAGCATACCTGAACGGCGGTTTTCCAACAGGTGCTTATAAAACAACGTGCTGGCACCCTTTCCTTTTTCTAACCCCGTTTTGCCCAGCCGCACCTTTTTGGGTATGAGCTCAGCCGGCTGGCCTTCCCTCTTAGCTGTTATAGCTGATTGGGCCACCTCAGCACCCTGTAGCACATCCTCATAGTAGTTGTTTTTGTTTTTGACAACCAATATCAAACATACTCCAAAAGCAGCTATAATCAGCAGGGCACAAATACTTATAGACTGGAGGTCATTGGTAAAAACATTGCCAACAAGCCCAGCAACCCAACCAGAAACTGGGAAAAAGATACCAATATCAGATAGATAAGCTGCCCCCGCCTCGAAAGCGTCAGGTAAGCCTACACGGAGCAATTCTTCCTCTGACAACCCGGCTAAGCCGGTAAGGATAGGCACACAACGCAGCAACAAGCCTGCTATAAATGCAGCCGTTATTCCATACACCATATAACGTACCGCCCGCCGGGCATTGTCGCTGCCACTTGTCCGCACATAGGCTGCCATCGCACATACTTGCCCTAAAAACAAGGTAAGGGCATAACCTATTACAATCAGTACCAGATGGACGTACTCTAAGCCGTATGCTGCGTGTAGCCAGCTATACTGAAACAGCAAGAAGAATCCCAGCAGCAGTGAAAGCCCTAACTGCCGTATCAACCCGTAAAACAGAACCTTATTAGGCCGCAGTGGCGAAGGGAACAGCATACTTACATCTGAAAGGGTAAACATAGGGTAATTCCCTGCCCCACCGTTAAGCCCATTGAAAAAGGTAATCAGGAACATCATGCTGTAAAACAATACCATAATGGCGGTTAACTCATACAAGGGGCGTGTATCCATTTCCATACCACCCCCACCAAGAGAGGCCAGCACAAGCATTGCTACCAAAAACACTACATAAAGCAGCTTAGCCGGATGCTTTATACCTTCCCTAAGCTGGTTTTTCAACTTGATGACAGTTAGGTAAACAAGGGGGCTTTTCATGCGCCCACCCCATTTCCATCCGGGGTGTCCCCTTCCGTAATCTGGAAAAACAGTTCCTCCAGGCTCTGTTCTTCGCTGTTATCGTTTAGTTTGGTCGCGGCAAAGCGGCCGTTCATCATAATATTTGCCACATCCCAGTAATCCTCCACACTGTCAATCATATGGGTACTGATCAGCACAGACGCCCCGTCCTGTTTCAACTCCCGGAAAATATTTTTTAGTTCCTTGATGGCATGAGGATCCAACCCAACCAACGGTTCGTCGAACACCGCTACCCTAGGCCTATGGCACAGTGCGCAGGCTATGGATAGCTTTTGTTGCATCCCTTTTGAAAGCTCCTTGCCCAGTTTATCCTTCTTATCCCACAGTTCCAACCGTTCCAAAAGCTGCTGCGAATAGGCTGTATCTTCCACTTTATAGGCCCGTCGGACAAATTCCAGGTGTTCTGCAACCGTAAGTAAATCATACACGGCAGGCATTTCTGGTATGTAGCCTAACTGGCGTTTTGCCTCAATGGTATTATTTTCAACACCATTTATCTCTATGCGGCCAGTAAAACGTAGCAGTCCTGTAATGCACTTAATAATCGTGGACTTCCCAGCACCATTGGGCCCCAGCAAAATACCAATCTGCCCGTCGCCCACGGCAAAACTGATGTTGTCATTGGCAATATTCTTTCCGTACTTTTTCGTAACGCCGCTGATAGAAAGCATAGTCATAATCTCCCTTCTGGAACTTCCCGCATGTCAGCATTTGCGGTCTTTATCCCAACAAAATATTATACTGCAAACCCATCCCCTACACAAGGGAAGTGTGGCAATCGTAAGATATTCGACAGATTTTCTCGCCTCCCTTCCCAACCGTACTTTCAGGAAAACACAGTGCACCTCCCCGGTAGACCCTTGAGTAAGAATAGCACATCAAATGACTTGTGTCAACAACATATCGCTATTTACACAAGGTTTATTCTTTCCTCTATCTCCCTACAATAGATAGGGGTGATAATAATGAAAGCAGAATATAAGAGCCTTTACGAAAAATTTGGGCTGAACGTGGTGTACTACCGCAAGCGCCAAAAGCTGACCCAACTGCAATTAGCCGAACTGGCAGATATCGACCGCAGCCACATCAGCGCCATTGAGTTAGGCAATGTAGGTGTGTCTTTTGACCTGATTTTTAAGTTATGCGAGGTGTTGGAAGTAAAGCCCAAGGATTTGTTCGATTTCCGGGATTGAGTGCGCAAAAAGGCCCTGTGTAACAGGGCCTTTCCTACTCTTAATATATGCGTGGGGATGCGTTTAAGCACCCTATTCGCCTTCCATTTCAGGTGGTTCCTTCACAATATGCAGCCGGGCCAACCGTTGATCGTCCAACTCTAACACCGTTATACGTAACCCGGCCACCTGTACCTGTGGCCGCTCCCCTTCCTTTGGAATCCGCCCCAAAAGCTCCGTCACCAGGCCGGCGATCGTATCGTAACTACCCTCAGGCAACTCTACGCCTGTCAGGTCAGATATCTCGTCAATAGAGGCGGTACCGTCCACAGTAAACTCCGTTTCGCTTACCTGATGGATTTCATCTTCCTCATGGTCATATTCGTCCTGAATGTTACCCACAATGGACTCCACCAAATCCTCCAAAGTCACCAGACCCGCCGTGCCGCCGTACTCATCCACCACAATGGCAATCTGCACCTTGCGCTCGGTAAGTTCAGCAAACAACTGGCTACACTTTTTGGTTTCTGGGATAAAGTAGGCTGGGCGCATCAGCCGGGTAATGTCAGCGTTCTTGGGGATTTGCACCCCCACAAAGGGCAACAAATCTTTCACGTAGCAGATGCCCACCACAGTGTCAATGTCCTCATGGTATACCGGTACACGGGAACAGCCACGTTCCATAGCTACTGCTACTACCTGGCTCACATCCGCGTTGTCTGGCACAGCGGCAATGTCAGTGCGATGGGTCATGGTTTCGCCCGCGGTAGTATCATTGAAGTCCAGGATATTGGCAATCATATCCTTTTCCGTTTCCTCAATAACGCCCTTTTCCTCGCCTTCTCCCACCATTTGTAGAATTTCTTCTTCCGTAACAGCACCATCCAGGGTATGTGGATCAATACGGAAGAGGCGCAAAAGCCCGTCGGATAGCAGACTGGTCAACTGTAAAAAGGGCATTGCCGCCCATGAGAGCCGCCCAATCAACCGGGCATGGCGGTACGCAAAATCCTTAGCATGATGGCGCGCTACCTTCTTTGGCAGCAGGTCACACAGCAGAAAAAAAAGGAACACATATAATAACGCTGCCAGCAAGCAACCCAGTGCCCGACGTAAGCCTACATTGTCCAAAAAAGCCAGTAAATTCCCGGCACGGCTGGCCAGGGCTGTCAGCCAAAAGGAAAGGCCCAGCAAGCCACAAAACAACAGGCCAGATTGGAGCGGGGAAATCACACTGACCTGTGCCTCCAATGCTTGCAGCAGATACCCAGCCTTTTTATCACCGGTATCCGCATCCTTTTTTACTTGGGGGGCAGAAAGGCAGCTTACCGCCGACTCGCCCGCTGCATACAGCGCCGCCAAAAAAGCGAACAGTAGCGCCAGTGCAGTAGAAATTACAAAAGTACTGTCAGGGTCTTCAGGCATATGAGATGAAACTCCTTTCAACATCGGAATTTTATGTATTATGCCTATTGTACTTGAAAAAAACGCGCTTGTCAATTCCTGATAAGCTTTTTTTGCACAGGCTACCAGGAAGTTTTCCATAGCAGCAGGCATTTCCGTTTCCCTGTGATTTCTGAATAAAATTTTTTGCAAAACCACGATTTTCACCTTTACAGAACCCAAAAAAAATGGTAGAATAACAGCGCGAGGGTACAGATATGGTGGCCAGGAACCTGTATCCGGCCTTACGGTAGCTGTCTGTAGCAACAGCCGCAGGGCCGGATACAGGCTCCACCCCTGCCTGTGCCTGTCAGTTTGAGCATCTTAATAAGGAGGAAATCGTTAAAATGCCAAGACAAATGAAGACAATGGATGGCAACACCGCCGCTGCGCATATTTCCTATGCGTTTACCGACGTTGCCGCCATCTACCCCATCACACCCTCTTCTGTGATGGCCGACGAAACCGACAAGTACGCCGCCGCCGGGCGCAAGAACCTGTTCGGCCGTGAGGTGCGCGTCACTGAGATGCAGTCTGAGGCCGGTGCCGCCGGTGCCGTGCATGGCTCTCTAGCCGCAGGCGCACTGACTACTACCTACACCGCTTCTCAGGGCCTCTTGCTGATGATCCCCAATATGTACAAGATCGCCGGCGAGTTGCTGCCCAGCGTCATCCATGTTTCTGCCCGTACCCTGGCAACGCACGCCCTTAACATCTTTGGTGACCACTCTGACGTGTATGCTTGCCGTCAGACCGGCTATGCCATGCTGTGCTCTAACTCCCCGCAGGAGGTTATGGATCTGGGGGCTGTGGCCCATCTGGCCGCCATTAAGGGCAAAGTTCCCTTCCTGCATTTCTTTGACGGTTTCCGCACTTCTCACGAGGTTCAGAAGATTGAAACCTGGGACTACGAGGATCTGGGCGAAATGCTGGACTGGGATGCTGTGGGCGAGTTCCGCCGCCATGCCCTGAATCCTGAGCATCCTGTGCTGCGTGGCCAGGCCCAAAACGGCGACATCTTCTTCCAGGCCCGTGAGGCTTGCAACAAGTACTATGATGCCGTGCCTGCCGTTGTGGTGGATTACATGGACAAGGTCAATGCCAAACTGGGCACTGATTACAAGCCTTTCAACTACTATGGCGCACCTGATGCGGACAAGGTCATCATCGCCATGGGTTCCGCCTGCGAAACCATTGAGGAAGTTATTGACTATCTGGTAGCTGCTGGTGAAAAAGTTGGCCTGGTCAAGGTGCATCTGTACCGTCCCTTTGTAGCGAACTATCTGCTGGACGCGCTGCCGGATACGGTAAAGGCCATCTCTGTACTGGATCGCACCAAGGAGCCCGGCTCCATCGGTGAGCCTCTGTACCTGGATGTATTGGCAGCTATCAACGGCACCAGCTTTGGCGCCTGCCCTGTTTACACCGGCCGCTACGGCCTGGGCAGCAAGGACACCAAGCCCAGCGACATTATCGCCGTTTACCGCAACATGGAGAAGGCTGAGCCTAAAAAGCGTTTCACCATCGGCATTGTGGACGATGTGACCCATCTGTCCCTGGAGGCCACGGAGGATCCGGATACTGCTCCCGCCGGCACTACCAGTTGCAAGTTCTGGGGCCTGGGTTCTGACGGCACTGTGGGCGCTAACAAGAACTCTATCAAGATCATCGGCGACCATACCGATATGTACGCCCAGGGCTACTTTGATTACGACTCTAAGAAGTCCGGCGGCCTGACCATCTCCCATCTGCGCTTTGGGCATACCCCCATCAAGTCCACCTATTATATCTCCAAGGCGGACTTTGTGGCCTGCTCCAACCCTGCCTACCTGGACACCTACGACATGGTGCAGGATCTGAAGAAAGGCGGCAGTTTCTTGCTGAACTGCGCTTGGGATGCCGAAGAACTCAATGAGCGTCTGCCTGGCAAAGTCAAGAAGTTTATCGCAGATAACGAGATCAACTTCTACACCATCGACGGCTTTAAGATTGGTAAGGAAATTGGTCTGGGCACCCGTATTAATACCGTGTTGCAGTCCGCTTTCTTCTCCATCGCTAAGATCATCCCTGAGGCCGATGCCATCCAGTATATGAAGGATGCTGCTCAGAAATCTTACGGACGCAAGGGCGAATCCGTGGTCAAGATGAACCATGACGCTATCGACGCTGGCGCTACCGGCTATAAGAAGGTAGACGTGCCCGCTGCCTGGAAGGACGCTGTGGATGACTCCGTGAAGAAAGTTGCCACCGGCAGCCGCCAGGATCTGGTAGATTACGTCAACAATGTGGTATTCCCTGTCAACTCCTTCCATGGTAAGGATCTGCCTGTTTCCACCTTTGAAAAGTATGCCGATGGCACCTCTCCGCAGGGCACCGCTGCCTACGAAAAACGTGGTGTGGCTGTGGATGTCCCCGAGTGGATCCCCGAAAACTGCATCCAGTGCAACCAGTGCTCTTACGTCTGCCCCCACGCGGTTATCCGTCCTGTGGCTATGACTGAAGAAGAGTTGGCCGCCGCTCCCGAGGGCACCAAGTCCAAGCCCATGACCGGCGTACCGGGTATGCACTTTGCCATGGTCATTTCCACCTTGGACTGCACCGGGTGTGGTAGCTGCGTTACTACCTGCCCCGCTAAGACCAAGGCCCTGCAAATGGCCCCCATCGACTCCCAGCGTCCCCAGCAGGCCGTGTTCAATTATGGCATCGACCTGCCTACCAAAGAGGCTGTAGCTGAGAAGTTCAAGGAAACCTCCGTGAAGGGCAGCCAGTTCAAGCAGCCCCTGCTTGAGTTCTCCGGCGCCTGCGGCGGTTGCGGCGAAACGCCTTACGCCAAGCTGGCTACCCAGCTATTTGGCGATAAGATGTTTATTGCCAACGCCACCGGCTGCTCCTCCATTTGGGGCGGTTCCGCACCTGCCACGCCCTACACGGTCAACAAGAAAGGCCACGGCCCCGCTTGGGAGAACTCCCTGTTCGAGGACAACGCCGAATTTGGTTTGGGCATGGCTTTGGCCCAGAACGCCGTACGCGGCCGCCTGGCTGAACTCACCGAAAAACTCATTGCAGTTGACTATGTTGAGCAGGAAGTAAAGGATACCGGTAAAGCCTGGCTGGAAACCATGACCGACAGCAAGGCCAACGAGGCCGCTGCCGAGGCATATATCGCCGCCTTGGAGTACAGCCGTGCCTCTATCGATTGGACGATCAACTTCTGCAAGTCTGACGAGGCTGTTAAGGCATTTGGCAGCAAAGAGGCCGCCGATAAAATGCTGGCCCATCATGAGGCCCGCAAGGCCGCTGGCGATCAGTATTGTGACTGTGAGGCCTGCACCCTGTGCAACGAGATCTTGAAGGATAAGGATTACCTGGCCAAGAAGTCCGTGTGGATTCTGGGCGGCGACGGCTGGGCTTACGACATCGGCTTTGGCGGCTTGGATCATGCCCTGGCGTCTGGCGAGAACATCAACGTACTGGTATTCGACACCGAGGTGTACTCCAACACGGGTGGGCAGGCCAGCAAGTCCACGCCCTGTGGCTCTGTAGCACAGTTTGCTGCTACCGGCAAGGCCACCAAGAAGAAGGATCTGGCTGCCATTGCCATGAGCTACGGTTATGTGTACGTGGCCCAGGTTGCTATGGGCGCTGACATGAACCAATGCATCAAGGCTTTCCACGAGGCCGAGAGTTACAATGGCCCCTCCATTATTCTGGCTTACGCTCCCTGCATCAACCACGGCATTAAGGGCGGCATGGGTGTTTCCATGACCGAGGAGAAGAAAGCTGTAGCCGCTGGTTACTGGCATAACTTCCGCTTTGACCCCCGCCGGGCTGACGCTGGCGAGAATCCCTTCCAGTTGGACAGCAAGGAGCCTTCTGCCTCCTACCGCGACTTCATTATGGGCGAAGTGCGTTACAACAGCCTGACCCGTTCCTTCCCGGAGCGCGCCGAAAAGCTGTTTGCCAATGCTGAGAAGTTTGCCGAGGAGAAGTACGCCAAGCTGAAGAAGATGGCGGAGTAATTCCTGGTTACAAATAAGCATCTGATTGCATGATAAAAGCCCGTCCAGGGTAACTGGGCGGGCTTTTCTGTTCATCAGGCCGCTGCACTATTCTGACTATTCTGTAAGTATGCACTAAGTTGCCTGTTAGGCAACTTTTTTAATTAAAATATCCCATCCGTCCCTTGCTTTCCAGCAGCAAGTGTCCTATACTGGTAACATAACTTCCCCACAAAATGCATTACAGCGAGGTATGCATCACAATGAAAGAGTTACGTATCGGCCAAGTGCTGATGGAACAACGCCGCCAACGTGGCATCACCCAGGATCAGCTTGCCGAGTACATCGGCGTTTCCAAGGCTGCTGTTTCCAAGTGGGAAACCTCCACCACCTACCCTGACATCACGCTCCTCCCTCTGTTGGCGACCTTCTTCAACATCAGTATCGACGAGTTGATCGGCTATGAGCCCCAAATGACCCCCAGTGACATCCGCCACCTCTGCCGGGAACTGGCCGCAGACTTCTCCCACAAGCCTTTTGAAGAGGTAATGGACCGATGTAGGGAAATCGCTAAAAAGTTTTTTTCCTGCCCCACCCTGCTTTTCCAACTGGGCTGCCTGTATGTAAATCACTGCCAAATGGCCGGCCAGCCACAGTTGGTTTTTGCTGTGCTAGAAGAGGCAATAGCCCTATTTGCCAGGGTGCGGGAGCAAAGCGATAACACCAGCCTACAGGAACAGGCCCTTAATATGGAGGCCCTTTGCTTGCTGGAACTAGGTCGGGCCCAAGAGGCTATCGAACTATTGGCTCCCCCTGCCCCCCTACGCATGGCTCCTGATCCCCTGTTGGCTATGGCTTATCAGCAAACCGGACACCCCGTAGATGCCACACGTGTTTTGCAGGCCGGAATTTATCAGGTTCAGGTTGAATTGCTGGATATGCTCATCCACTATCTCTGCCTATGTGACTCAGCGCAATCCTTTCATGAAACCGTACGGCGTATTCTTACCCTAGCAGATTGTTTCCATCTGGAAAGCCTCCATCCTGGTATGCTGTTAACCGCTTATGTGCATATTGCGCAAGCCTATCTGCAATGGGACGAGCCGGAAAACGCCCTCTCCACATTAGAGAACTATGCCCGCCTGGCCCAAAGTGATATTTATCCCTTGCAGCTACATGGTGACAGCTATTTCACCTTGTTAGACGATTGGCTGGAAGAAAACCTCCCCTTAGGCAATAGCCCGCCGCGGGACGTTTCTCTTATCCAGAAAAGCATTGTCGATGCTTTGGAGTTACCAGTGTTCCAAGTGCTCCAGGGAAATCCACGCTATCAGAGCATTCTTCACACACTGAAAAAAGAAAAAAGGAGCAGTATATGAATGCTGTAGTATTGACAGATCTGTCAAAAACCTACCCCGGCGGTAAAACGGCAGTGGACGGCCTCAGCCTGTCCCTGCCGGCCGGGGAAATCTTCGGCTTTCTCGGCCCTAATGGTGCCGGAAAGACCACCACTGTTAAGCTGTTGATTGGTATGCTTACACCCAGCCAAGGATGCTGCCAGGTATTTTCACTTGACCCTGCACAAGAACCGGAGCATATCCACGCGCTTTCCGGTGTTGTAACCGAGCACGCCCAAATGTATGACCACCTGACTGGCATGGAAAACCTGTTGTTCTATGCCTCCCTATGTGGCCTAAGCACTGCCGAAAGCAGTCAGCGTGCCAACGCTCTGTTGGAGCAGTTAGAACTGTCCGATGCCTGCGACCGCCGGTTGGCTACCTATTCCACTGGTATGCGGCAACGTCTGTCTTTGGCCCGCTCCTTGCTGCACCAGCCGAAAATACTTTTTCTGGACGAGCCCACTTCCGGGCTCGACCCGGAAAGTGCCCGAAATGTCCATGAAATGATCCGCCGGTTGGCCGCAGAGCAAGGCATTACCGTATTCCTCTGCACGCACCAGTTACGCTATGCCCAAGAAATATGTACCCGCTATGGCCTCATGTCCCAGGGCCGCCTGCTGGCTGAAGGCACGCTGGAGGAACTTCGCAAAAAAATCCACAGTTCTATGACTGTGTGCGTGCAGGCACAAAATATGCCCCAGGAATTCCTTCCCCACCGCACTGGCCGGGATACCTTTGAGATTCCCATTACTACCGAAAAGGATATCCCCCGTCTGGCTGGCCGTATTACCCAAAACGGCGGGGCGTTGTACCACCTTTCTGCACGCCTGCCCTCACTGGAAGAGATTTATTTTTCCTTAACAAAGGGGGATAATCATGGATAAGCGTATCATTGCCATTATCAAAAAAGATATCCGAGGCATGGTTTCAAACAAACGGATGCTTACCACACTGCTGGTCGTACCACTGGTGCTGACAGTCTTTGTTCCCAGTATGTTCATTCTCACATTGTGGTTCTTTCCCGGCGAGGGCGCGGAACTGCTGAAAATGTTAAAGATGCTCCCTCTTTCTATCACTGGGGAAGGCGAATTCCCCGTTTTGGCCGGACTGTTGCTAAATTACCTGATGCCCGTTTTTTTCCTGCTCATCCCCATTATGGCCGCATCCGTCATGGCAGCCACTTCCTTTGTAGGCGAAAAGGAAAAACACACACTGGAAACCCTCTTATACAGCCCGCTTTCCTTACGGCAAATCTTCCGCGCCAAAGTAGCGGCAGCCTTCCTGCTCAGTATGCTGGCATCGGCGGTGTCCTTCGTGGCCATGCTGGCCGTTATTGAGATGGAAACCTCATTACTGGCCCACCGCTTGGTGGTACCCAGCCTAAAATGGTTGGCAGTCCTGTTGCTGGTAGCCCCCGCCATCTCGCTGATTGCCATCACCCTGATGGTACGGGTATCCGCCAAAGCCCAAAGCGTGGAGGAAGCCCAGCAGGGTGCCATTTTCCTGCTGCTGCCGGTTCTAATGTTGCTGATTGGCCAATTCACCGGCCTGTTGCTGGTTAGCGGCTGGCTGCTGGTTGCTATCGGGATAGTATGTGCCGTGCTGGCCGTGTTGCTGTTGCGTCAGGCACAGCGTGGGTTCACCTACGAAAAACTTCTGCAATAACCGTTTCTGCGGCTGTTTACACAACAAAATAGTTTACTCACAGTGGAAAAGGAAACCAGGTATCCCCTTTTCCACTGCTGCCTTTTCCATTCCTTTCTTTCCTGCTATTTATTTCTCCCAGTTATGTTGACTTGCCCCCCTCCTCAAGTGTATAATTGGCTTATATGAACAGGAGGTCAGTTTTATGAATAAGAAGTTCGCCCGCATTACCCTAGATCCAGACCATCGGATCAGTACCATTGATAAGCGCATTTATGGCTCCTTTGTAGAGCACCTGGGGCGTGCGGTCTACGGCGGGGTCTATCAGCCCGGCCACGCCTCTGCCGACGAAGAGGGATTCCGCCAGGACGTGCTGGATTTGGTTCGGGAGTTAAATGTGCCCATTGTCCGTTACCCCGGCGGCAACTTTGTGTCCAACTACTTCTGGGAGGACGGCGTGGGCCCAGTCAGCCAGCGCCCGCGACGCCTGGAACTGGCCTGGCGCAGCACCGAGCCTAACCTGGTAGGTATCAACGAGTTTGCCCGCTGGGCCCAAAAGGCCGGTACAGATATTATGATGGCTGTAAATCTGGGCACACGAGGCATTGACGCGGCTTGCAACCTGCTGGAATACTGCAACCACCCTGCCGGCACTAAATACAGCGACCTGCGCCGCAGCCACGGGGTAGAAAACCCTTATGGCATCAAAACCTGGTGCCTGGGTAACGAGATGGACGGACCCTGGCAAGTAGGCCATAAAACCGCGCGGGAGTACGGCCACCTGGCCAACGAAACAGCTAAGGCCCTCCGGCAGATTGACCCCTCTATTCAGTTGGTAGCCTGTGGCAGTTCCAACACTGGTATGGCCAGTTATCCCCAATGGGAGGCCACAGTGCTGGAGGAGGCGTATGATAGTGTGGACTTTATCTCCCTACACACCTACTACGGCAACCCAGAGAATGATACTGCCAACTTCCTGGCCCGTTCAGATGACATGGATAATTTCATCAAAACTGTAACCGCAACCTGTGACTTTGTAAAGGCTAAGCGCCGGGCAAAGAAAAGCATGATGCTCAGCTTTGACGAGTGGAATGTGTGGTTTCATAGCACTCCCTCCGACAACGATGAGATGGCTAACCGTCCCTGGTCCGTGGCGCCCCATCTGTTAGAGGATCAGTATACCTTTGAAGACGCACTGCTGGTGGGTTTGATGCTTATCACCCTGCTTAAGCATTCAGACCGGGTACGTATGGCTTGTTTAGCCCAACTGGTCAATGTCATCGCCCCCATTATGACCGAAGAGAACGGCCCGGCTTGGCGGCAGACCATTTACTATCCCTATCTGCACGCCTCAAAATACGGCCGTGGTGTAGCCCTCCACACAGCGCTGCGCTCTTCCCGGCACGATACCAAGGATTTCACCGATGTGACAGACGTAGAGTCAGTTGCCGTATGGGACGAGGAAAAGGGTGAAGTGGCGATATTCGCCGTAAACCGTGATCTGGAGGAAGAAATCACCCTGGAGAGCGACCTTCGTGGCTTTGAGGGCTACCATTTTGAAGAGCATATCGTGTTAGAAAACAGCGACTTTAAGGCTACAAACTCCGCACAGGGCCAGAACGTTACGCCCCGGACTGTTTCTGGCCGAAACGAGCAGGACGGTTTCATTCTGAAAACCCGGCTGTCCCCAGCCTCCTGGAATGTGATCCGGTTGAAAAAAGTTGATTGCCCCTTTTAGGCCCATTCCATTTGTGCATGATTTTTTCATATCTTTCTGATATACTATGCTATATATAGACAGTTTACCGCTAAAACCAGCAGGAGGTCACACTATGGCTAATTGGAAAAAGATTGGCAAAACCGCCCAAACGCGTGCCCAGAGGGCCGCGCACCGGCTAAAAGAGAAAAACCGCCGCATTGCCGCCGCCAACCGGCTGCGTACAGTCATCCGCTGCCAGGAAAGGGCCGCCGAAAAAGAGTACCTAGCGCTGGGCCGCTATTATTACAACGCCTTGCGCAACCCGGATAACCCGATTGCTGAGGCCCACTGTGCCCACATCGACCAGATACAGGCCTTGCGGGACAGTGCGCTGGAAAGTCTGGAACAGACCATGTGGGAGCATAACGATGCCAAGGAGGCCTCCAGCATCGCCGTCATCAGCGGGGCGGATAGGCCTACCCCGGCCCTAGTAACAAAACTGGCTAAGCCCGGCACCCTTTTCCACTTTAACAAAGGGCCCATTGAAATCACTGTGACAAAGGACGAGGATGCCCCCTTTGACCCGGAGGACGAGAACAGTGAGGAGGTCGACCTCTCCGATGTTGCAAGCTTTGACCATGACCCCATGCCGGAAACCACAGAGGTGCCCCTACCGGCAACCCGTCCGGCTGAGTTGGACGAAAACGACAGCCTACCCTTTGAATAAGGCTGCGGGGAGGAATAACGGGAATGTCAACAGAAATTGTAAAGGATATCATCTGCCCCCAGTGCGGAGAATCCCAAAAATACCGGCTATATACCAGCGTGAATGCCCAAGAACACCCTGAACTGAAACAGAGCGTACTGGATGAAACCCTGTTCGACTGGCGTTGCCAGCGTTGCAGCTACTTTGCGGCAATGGCCTATCCCTTCGTCTATCTGGACAACCAGGCAAAATATGTGGTATGCCTCACGCCTGGAGGCAGCGGTAGCGCGGTAGAGCCTACAGAGGCCATGCGGGACTATATCAAGCGCCGGGTAAAAAACCTTGCTGAGTTGAAGGAAAAGGTCTTGATTTTCGACAACGGCCTGGACGATGTAGCCGTAGAATTGATGAAGAATGCCCTGTGCAGTATCATCAAACGCAACTACGGCAACGCCCGGCTCCACGCCTACTTTAGCAAAGTGGAGGGCGACAAGATGGATTTTGCTATCTTTATGCCACGCCAACTGGAGCCGGTCTACCATTCCACCAGGGTAGAGGTGTACAACCAGTCCCAAGAGGTTCTACGCACTTTGGATTACACTGACCCCCAGGGCTTTGCCACGGTAGATGCCCGGCTTGCCAAGCGGATCATTGACGAATACCAAAGCAGTTAGAGGCAGACCGCAAGTATCATTTCTACCGAACAGGATATTTGTAGTGCACTAGTCTTAAGGCTATCCGTTGTCTAAATGGGCGGCCCGACTTATTCCTTGGGAACAGAAAGGATTTTTGGGAAAACCTTTTTCGCTGAATCTGTAAATGTTGGTGCAAAAATGTTACTTTCTTAGGATCTATAATAAAGTTCAAAAACAGGCCTGGCAGGTTAGTTGACCTGCCAGGCCTGTTTTGTTACACGCAGCGGTAAACAGGCTGCAACTGCCGGCCCTGCAGGGCCGCCTCCACTGTATCTTCCAGCAGGGAAAAATCCGCTACCAAAGAAAAGGGCTTTTTCACCGGATCATCCTGACGCAGGGGTACAAAGTACACATTTTTTGTGTTCATCAGCCGGGCAAGGTTCTGCCCGGAAGCTGCCAGAGCGTCATTGCTGGCCAGGCAGATCACCACCGGCATCCCCACTCGCAGGGAAGACTTGACAGCCATTGTCACCGGCGTATCGGTAATACCCAAAGCCAGTTTAGACAAAGTATTGCCCGTACAGGGGCACACCACCATTGCGTCTACCAGCCGTTTGGGCCCAATGGGCTCGGTCTGAACAATCGTATGCAACACCGGCTTACCGGAAATCTCCTGGGCCTGGCCGATAAAATCAGCCGCCCGGCCAAATCGGGTATCTGTTTCATACACGTTCTCAGACATCACCGTCATCAGATCATACTGTTTCCGCAACTTGGCCAGTTGCTCCATCGCTTTGTCCAGTGTGCAAAAGGAACCGCACATGGCAAATCCCAGGGTCTGCATCGCGACCATCTCCTTTCTCCATAATCAAAGGCCTGAATATATTAACGGCCTCTGGTACGCCTACTCTTCCATCATACGGTATACGGTTCTTTTAATCAGTTCCCCCGATGCCTTCGGTGACATCTTCCCCGGTAGGGAGGGCGCTGGCAGAACACGCAGCCCCAACCGGCCGGCTACTTCCAGGTCTATGCCGCCCGGGGATGAAGCCAGTTCCATCAGCAGCGAATCCCGACGCTGGCAGCGGAGAACCTCTGCTCCCAGAACCCGCACCGGCACTGTGTTGAATACCAGATCAAAGGGCCTCGCTGCCTCTGCAAAACAAAGCGGCTGGCAACCGGTTGCTTGGATCGCCGTGCGGTCAGCCGGCTTTCTGGCTGCGCAGAATACCTGTGCACCCATACCTTTCAGCATGGCACACAAAGCCTTGCCAATGCGTCCGTACCCGGTTACCAAGCACTGTGCGCCACCCAAGCTGCCTTCGTACTCGTGGATAGCCAAACCGATTGCCCCCTCTGCTGTCAGGAAGGCATTGCCCATCACCAGTTCCTCCCGCTGGTAGTAATCCTGCCAGTCTATCCGCTGCCATAGGCTGGATGTTTCTGTCAGTTGGGCCAGCATACCACCAAACACCTTTTTGCCTTCCATTAATCGGGCAAAGCCATCATCCAAGGGAACTTTCCGCAAGGAAAGCGGCGTGTTCAAGTACTGGCCATCCCGTGTGGCAGGCAAGGGCAAAACCACCACATCACAGCGCTGCCCAAGTAGCTCTGGCTCCGTATGCACCAGCCCGATGTCCGCAGCCTGTTCCATACAGCTTACCAGCGTTTCGTAGCCATCTTCAGCCAGCGACCGGGCCAAATACACCTGCCTGCGGTCACCGCCCATCACACCAAATACCGTATGCCGGTTTTGTGCATTTTGTGTATTCCGTACGGCACTACTCCGTAAAAAGCCATTTGCATCCTGTAAGTGATCTCTATCTCCCATAGGAGGCACTTCCTCTCGCCGATATTTCTAACCGATATGGGGCTTGCCCCCCACTGGGGGATATTCTATACTATGGCAGCGCGAGGTTTTGGTGAGTCCGAGGCCGTTTGGGCGCAAAAAAGCCGCGGGAACACCGCGGCTTTCTGATTAGGATTGGCTTTATGTTATGGTTGTAGGCACCCTTCCCCTCTGGCTGCCTGGAGGATCAACTTTACATAACTCTCCAACAGAGGGTCAAGCTTTACCCAATCATATTGCTGGATGGGAAACATCCCCTCCCCTTGTACTACCTGTTTCACCGGCAAAGATATCCCCGTATCCCACTCCCTACTATACGGGATTACCTTACACTGTATGGTGTCCAGCGCATTGGCAATGGTATCGTTGACCATTGCCTTGTAGCTTTTTAAAGCCCACTCTCCGCCACCACCATGGGAAATGATGCCCACTGGCAGGCCGTGTATCTCGGCATGGTAAGCACTATTTTTCCACCAGTGCAGAAAAGCCACTTCTTCCATTTTTTCCAGTAACATACAAAGTTTAGCTGGGATAGGCGCATAATGTGGGGAAACAACCAGGGCGCCACTGGCTGAAATCAGTTTTTCGTATATCTGGTTAAAATCCTCATCCCGGCAGCAACGTTTTGTTGTAAAACAGCCACCACACCCAACGCAAGGGGTCAGGTCATATGCCCGCAAGTCCAATGTTTCGCATACAACGTCATATTTTTGCAGGAAATCCGCAACTTTTTGGCAAATCAGCATAGAAACACCCTGCCTGCCACTGTGCAAAATATTGCCCGCACAGATGCAAATGATCTTCACGCCCTTGCCCCCCTTTGCCTATACCGCCGCAAACTGGCTGTTGTACAGTTCCGCGTAGAAACCGCCCCTGTCCAGTAACTCCTGATGGTGCCCCTGCTCGATAATATGCCCGTCCCGCATCACCAAAATCACGTCTGCATCCTTAATAGTGGACAGCCGGTGGGCTACAATAAAGCTGGTACGCCCCTGCATCATTTTGGAAAAAGCCCGCTGGATCCGCACTTCCGTACGGGTGTCAATGGAAGAGGTAGCCTCGTCCAGAATCAGCATGGGCGGCAGCGAGAGCATCACCCGAGCGATACAGAGCAACTGCTTTTGCCCCTGGCTAAGCCCACCCAGTTCCTCGCCAATAACTGTATCATACCCATTTGGCAACCGCTGGATAAAGCTGTGGGCATGGGCAGCTTTGGCAGCAGCCACTATTTCTTCCCGTCCGGCACCCGGACGGCTATAGGCAATATTCTCCGCCACAGTACCTTGTTTCAGCCAGGTATCCTGTAACACCATGCCAAAATTCCTACGCAGGCTCCCTCTGGTCATAGCGCGGATATCCCCGCCATCCACCCGGATAACCCCAGCGTCCACATCATAAAAGCGCATCAACAGGTTGATGACCGTGGTCTTGCCACAGCCGGTAGGGCCTACCAGCGCTACCCTCTGGCCCGGCCGCACGTACAGGCTAAAGTCCTCAATCAACCGCTGGCCAGGCCGGTAAGAGAAATAGACGTCCTCAATACCCACACGGCCCTCCGGATCCTTCAGTTCTATAGCCTGGGGTGCGTCCGGCACCTGCGGAGGCTGCTCGATCAGTTCAAACACCCGCGCAGCACAGGCCAGAGCATTTTGCAGTTCTGTTACCACGCCGGATATCTCGTTAAAAGGCTTGGTGTACTGATTGGCATAGCTTAAAAAGCAGGTAAGCTGGCCTACGGTCAGTCCTCCCCCCACCACAGACAATGCCCCCACAATGCCCACCCCGGTATATACCAGCGAGTTCACAAACCGGGTGGAGGGGTTCGTAATGGAGGAAAAGAAAATAGCCTTTAACGAACACTGCCGCAGCCGCTCGTTGATCTCGTTGAACCGGCTCAGCAAATTCTCTTCCTGGCTGAATGCCTGTACCACCTTCTGATTGCCTACCATCTCCTCCACAAAGCCGGTCTGTTCCCCCCGCACCTGGGACTGTAGCCGGAACATAGAGTAAGTGCGTTTGGCAATAAACGCTGCCACCACCAATGAAACCGGCGTAACCAGCAGCACCACCAACGTTACCGTGATGTTCACAGAGAACATAAAGCCCAGTGTGCCAAAAATCGTAATGACCCCTGTAAACAACTGGGTAAAGCCCATCAGTAGGCCATCAGCAAACTGGTCTACATCGGCAATTACCCGGCTGACCGTTTCCCCCGCCGGGTGGGCATCCAGATAAGAGAGGGGCAGCACCTGTAAGTGCCGGAAAGCCTCCCCCCGGATATCACGCACCACCCGGTAGGTAATGCGGTTATTGATCACACTCATCACCCATTGGGCCAGGGCCGCTATGCCTATAATAATCCCGATTTGCACCAATATGCCGGCAATACCGGCAAAACTCACCTGTCCCGGCCCTATGATCATGTCCACCGCATCGCCGGTAAGAATGGGGATATAAAGGGACGCGACCACAGAAACCGCCGCCAGCAGTACCGAAAGCCCTACAAAAAACCAGTACCGCCGGATATACCGCAACACCTTTTTCAGCGTGCCCTTTTGGGCCCTTTGCGCAGCCAGTTTCATTTTGCGCCCTCCTCTCCCTTACGGAACTGAGATTCATAGATCTCCTTATATACTTCGCAATCCTCCAGAAGTTGGTCGTGGGTTCCCACACCCACGGCGTGGCCGTCCTCCAGCACGATAATCCGGTCGGCATGGCGGATAGATGCCGTGCGCTGGGATACAATGAACACCGTGGGCCGGTAGTCCAGTCCGGCCAACGCCTGCCGCAGCCGGGCGTCGGTGGCAAAATCCAAGGCGCTGGCGCTATCATCCAGAATCAATATCTCCGGCCTGCGCACCAGAGCTCGGGCAATGGTTAACCGCTGCCGCTGCCCTCCAGAGAAGTTCTTACCCCCCTGTTCTACCGGCTCCTCCAGACCCTTCGGCTTTTGTTCCACAAAGTCTTTGGCCTGGGCCGTTTCCAGCGCCTCCCATAGGGTGCCGTCCTCCGCATTCCTCCTGCCCCACAGCAGGTTTTCCCGTATAGTGCCCGTAAACAGCATAGCCTTCTGGGGCACAACGCCTACCATACGGCGCAGGCTATCCAAAGGCCATTCCCGCACGTCCACACCCCCTACTAACACCCGGCCCCCACTGGCCTCATAAAAACGGGGGATCAGGTTTACCAGCGAGGTCTTTCCGCTGCCCGTGCCACCGATAATGCCTATAGTTTCCCCTGCCCCGGCAGTAAAGCTGATGCCAGACAGGGAAGGCGCGCCCGCTCCCCGGTAGGTAAGGGACACATCCTCAAAGGCCACCTCTGCCCCGCTACCAACCCTGCCCTCGGTGGAACTGGCCAAACTGGGTTGAATATCCAGCACCGCGGAAACCCGGTTGGCACAGGCCAGGGCTTTGGTAATGTTGATGATCAGGTTGGCCAGCTTGACCAGTTCTACCAGGATCTGGGACATATAGTTCAGCAGCGCTACCACCGCACCCTGGGTGATCATGCCGGTGTCTACTCGCAGGGCCCCGACCCAAATCAGCGCCACAGCCCCCAGGTTGATGATGATATATGTTACCGGGTTCATCAGGGCGGAAACCTTACCTACAAACTCCTGCAAATGGGTAAGCTGCTGGTTCTCCTGCTGAAACCCCTCTATCTCCGACTGCTCCCGGCCAAAGGCCCGTACCACCCGTACGCCGGTCAGGTTTTCCCGGGTGGCAGACAGCACCTTGTCCAGCCCTTGCTGCACCCGTTTGTAACGTGGCATGGTCCACAGCATCACCCCAAAGACCACGACAGACAGCAGGGGGATCACCCCCACAAAGATCAGCGCGGCCTTCCAGTCAATGGTAAAAGCCATCACCATGGCTCCAAACACCACAAAGGGGGAGCGCAGTAGCAGGCGTAAGGTAAGGTTCATGCCGTTTTGCACCTGGTTGATGTCGCTGGTCATGCGGGTAATCAGGGTAGAGGTTCCCTCCTTGTCCATATCGGCAAAACTCAAGCGCTGGATATGCCCAAACAGCGCCGACCGCAGCTTTGCCGCAAAACCTACCGACGCCTTTGCGGCAAAAAACTGGGCGGTCAACGAACAGGCCAGCCCTATCACACCCAGGGCTACCAGCACCAGGCACATCCGTATGATGTACCCCCGGTCCCCCGCCGCTACACCCACATCAATCACCGAGGCCATTACCAGTGGGACCATTAACTCAAAGGTGGCCTCCAACAGCTTAAACAACGGCCCCAGTACACATTCTTTCCTATACTCCTGCAGGTAGATCAACAGCTTTTTCATGTATGAACTCTATCCTTTCTCTTACACCCCATATACCGGGCTAGTTTACATCCATTACATAGACCTGGCAAGGATTGGCCTCGTCCCAAAGCAGTGGGAAACATTCCAGTTCCATAAAGCCCAGCGCCTGGTAAAACCGGTTCGTCCCGTCATAATCCTCGTACCGGCCCATCGCCACCGTCTTAACCGTAAGGAAATGAAACCCTCGCCCTTTGGCATAGCCGTACAGTGCGTCAAACAGCGCTCTGCCCACTCCCTGCCGGTGGCAATCCTGGCGCACGCCCATCACATACACCTCCCCGGCATACGGGCTGGTCGCTTTAAAAGTAATGAATCCCCGAACCCGTTCCCCGTCCAAGTCCGCCCACACAGGCACTTCCCGGCAGCTTTGCGCGTACTCCTCTATGCTTTCCGGGTTGCCAAACCAGTCAGGTAACGACTTCAGCAAATTCCGGCATATCCCCTCTTTCCATTCTTTCTTCTCTATCTGCCTGACCATCTATTTCCCTCCTGCATAAAATAAGCCTACTCCGGCAAATCTGCCACCAGCCCACCAAAAAGCGCCGGCCGCCGGTCGGCAAAATAACCAATAGGACGATCCCCGCTTTGCTCCAGATCCACTTCCACTTGAAAACTACCGTATTGCCCCTTTACAGCCAGTATCTCCCGGCCCCCGCTGTCAAAGGCAAAGGCCATGGGGATTTCCCCACAAAAATGGCAACAACCCATTACAGGCAACTCGTTTTCAATGGCCCTGGCCCGGGCTAAAGCGCGCCACTGGCCATATTGTAGTTCGTGGTACATCCCTGTGCCAATTATATTTACCATCAGCGCAGGCCCCTCTAATGCCATGGCCCTGCACACCTCCGGGAAGTGCACCTCATAGCAGACTGGCACAGCCAACCGGCCCAATGCACTTTGCAAACAGTGTATTTTATCCCCCGGCCGCTTGCCATGGGCACGCTCACTAGAAGTCAAGATGCACTTGGTATATGTATCCACCAAGTTGCCGCTTTCCAGAACCACCGCCTTCTCCTCGTCCCCGTCCCGGTACCCTGCCAGTACCGTGCCCGGCCGCCCCTCTGTCAGGCGTAAGGCCAATGCCATATCCTCTTTGGAGCGCAAAAAACCTTCCGGGAGCACCGTAAGCTCAGCCGCCTGACCGCCAAGGAAAACCGGCAATTCCTCCTGGGCAGCCAGCCGCCTGGGCACGCATAATTCTACGGTTGCCATCCATACCACCTCACAGTTTTGTTAGCCTGGCAAAATTGGCCATCAGCTTTTTCGTGCCTCCCTTATCAAAGGCAATCTCCAGCAGCGTATCGTTGGCAATGGGTGTAGCGCTGACGATCAGCCCGTTGCCAAAGGTCTTATGCTGCACGCTGTCCCCTACTTGGTAAGTCCCCGCCGGGGTAGGGGTATGGGGCTTAGGCCGGTAAGATATTTTAGCGCGTCCCCCTGCCTGGCCGGCGCCTACCGTGCCCGTTATGGTATTCCCACGCCCCAGGTATTCCCGTGAGCGGGTACGTTCCGTCAGTTCCTGGGGCACCTCATCGGTAAACCGGGACGCCCGGTTGCGGGTGGTACTGCCGAAAATCATCCGGCTCTCAGCATTGTAGATATACAACTCTTCCCGGGCGCGGGTAATGGCCACATAGGCCAACCGGCGCTCCTCCTCTACCTGGCTGGGGTCAAAAATCACGGCATTCCCAGGGAATACCCCCTCCTCCCAGCCAGGCAAAAACACCACCGGGAACTCCAAGCCCTTAGCTGAGTGGACTGTCATCAGCACCGTAGAGTCCGCCTCGGCGTCATAGTTGTCAATATCCGTGAACAGTGCCACTTCCTCCAAGAACCCGGAAAGGCTGGCCTCTTCGCCGTTTTCCTCCTCATACCGCTGTAGCATAGAAGAAAGTTCCTGCACGTTCTCTGTACGGCCCTCGGCTTTTTCCGGCTCGTCGGTTTTAAGAAAGTTAACATAGCGGGTCTGTTCCAGCAGTTCGGCATACAGTTCGCTGGGGGCCATCCCCGCCTCGTTTTTATCTATCAGCCCCTGCATCATCTTGACAAAGGGCAGCAGTTTCCCAGCGGCCCTGGATATAGCCGGGAAATCCTCCGGGTGGCTGATGACCTGGAACATGGTTTCCCCCACCTGCTGGCCAATCATGGCGGCAGTATCGGCGGTTTTCTCGCCGATACTGCGCTTTGGTGTGTTGATGATACGCCGCAGCCGTATCTCGTCACCGGGGTTGTTGATCACACTGAGATAGGCAATCATGTCCCGTACCTCTTTGCGGTCAAAGAACCGGTGCCCGCCAATAATACGATGCGGAACCCCTGACCTGGCAAACATCCTCTCGAAGGTAAGGGACTGGGAGTTCATACGGTAGAGCACCGCGTAGTCCGAGAACTTACGCCCCTTTGCCACGCCGTCCAAAATCACCCGCGACACCCGCTCCGCTTCATCCTGCTCGTTCTCGGCCGTATGCAGGTGGATCTTATCCCCCGCGCCGGCAGAAGTCCACAGGGTCTTTCCCTTGCGCTCCAGATTGTGGGCAATCACGGCATTGGCCGCATCCAGGATGTTCTGGGTAGAGCGGTAGTTCTGCTCCAAACGGACTACCACCGCCCCGGTAAAATCCTGCTCAAAGTTCATAATGTTCTCAATGGTGGCACCCCGGAACTTGTAGATACTCTGGTCATCGTCGCCCACCACGCACAGGTTGTTGGATTTCTCCGCCAATAAACGCACAAATTCGTACTGGGCGTGGTTGGTGTCCTGGTACTCGTCCACCATAATGTACCGGAACCGGTCTTGATAATATTCCAACACATCCGGGCACTGTTTGAACAGGCGCACGGTGTTTACCAGCAGGTCGTCAAAATCCATAGCATCCGCGTCGGTCAGGCGCCGCTGATAGGCCCGGTAGGCCCGTGCCACTGCCTTTAGCCGGAAGTCCGCCCCGACTTGGGCCTCATACTCTTCCGGGCCGACCAGGCTATCCTTTGCCCTGGCGATCTCCCCCAAAATGGACTTGTGGGACAGTGTCTTTTCGTTGATCTCCAGATCCCGCATCACTTCCTTCATCAGGCGGCGGCTGTCATCCGTATCGTAGATGGTAAAGTGGCTGCTGAACCCCAGCCGCTCCCCATGCCGGCGCAGCATCCGGGCGCAACTGGAGTGAAAGGTTGCGGCCCAAATCTCCTGCCCATCCTCCCCCAGCATAGCGCAAAGCCGGTCTTTTAATTCCCCCGCAGCCTTGTTGGTAAAGGTAATAGCCATGATCTTCCAGGGCAAGCAGGCCGATACAGAGAGCCGCGCTTGGGTAAGCGCGTCCAGTTCTCCGCCCTGCAGATAGTTTTCGCAGTTTGCCGCGTCCTCATCCGTAAACGCCGGCTGCACAAAAGTACTGTGGTATGCTTTGCCATACCGTACCAGGTTGGCAATGCGGTTCACCAGCACGGTAGTCTTACCGCTGCCCGCCCCTGCCAAAATCAGCAGCGGGCCTTCTGTGTGGAATACAGCCTGCTGCTGGCGGTCGTTCATACGGGAGAACTCTTTTTCCAGTACCTGGCGGCGCAGGGTAATCGTCTGGGAATTATCTATACTCATTCTCAGTTTCCTTTCAATCGGGTTATGCTCCCATTTTACCATAAGCCGGAAAGAAAGGCAACGGGCAGCCAAAAAATTTGACAAATCTGCCCATATGGTTTACAATACCAGTAAAAAGCAAAGGAGAAAGCCCGATGGAAACATTAAAGAATATCAGAGGCATTTTTCTGGACTTAGGCGGCACCCTGCTGTACCCACCCTCCGGAAGTTTTAGCTTTTCGGATTTTGCCAAGCCATATTTCCCTGGGGATAAGCTCCGGGCCCTGCCCCCCGAACAGGTACGCGCCGCTGGGAACCGGGCCCGGCAGGCTTTGGAGAACCAGGCGCTGGTGCTTACCATGGAGGAAGAGTACGGCATTTTTCTACGGTACTACACGATGCTTTCCCAAGCGCTTTCCCTGGATTTGAGTGACGATGTGCTGCGGGCCATAACCGACGATAAAGTGTATAATAAAGTAGACAATATGCGCCTGTTTGACGACACCATGGAAACCTTACAAGCCCTTTCCGGCAAGTATAAGCTGGGCATTATCTCCGACACCTGGCCTTCCATTATGCCCGAATTGGAGTATTTGGGCATCCTCCCCTATTTCCACTGCGCGACGTTCAGCTACCAACTGGGGACACTGAAACCGGACCCCAAAATGTACCAGGATGCGCTGGCAAAAATGGGCCTTCCCCCAGAACAGACCCTCTTTGTGGATGACAACCTGAAAAACTTGGAAGGCGCGGCCGCGCTGGGTATTGTACCGGTACAAATTTGCGCGGGAGAATGGTCCCCCAGCCTGGACAAGGTCTTTGGCATTGACCGGCTCCAGGCAACCGGCCAGCCGGAGCCGGAACCTGCCCCACTGTCCATTGGGGCCATACGTAAAATCAGCCGGATTTCCCAGTTGCTCAATATTTTGGAAGAGGAGAAACCTTGATGGATACCGTAGAAAAAATTCTGGCATGGGCCAAGGAGGGTGCGGAACTTATTCCCCCGGACTGGAAACAACTGCCTGCTATCCCCCTTTATATCGACCAGGTGCTGCTCTACCTCAGCGACAGCCTGCGGTTTTTCCAGCGGGACGAGGATGCGGCCTTGCTGACCAGTTCCATGATCAACAATTACGTAAAAAACGGCGTGCTGCCCCACCCGGAGAAAAAGAAGTATACCCAGCAGCATCTGGCTGCGCTGATTGCCATCTGTATGCTCAAACAGGTGCTGGCTTTGCCAGATATTGCCACGCTGCTGCACAATGGCGCGGTGGATCCCGCCCTATACGAAACCTTCCGTAATGCCCACACGGGCGCCCTACGGCAGACCTGCCGCGAACTGGAAGAAAACTGCCAATCCGGGGAATCCCTGCGCCACCAGGCCCTGCGACTGGCCGCTGAGGCCAATGCCAAGCGTGCCGCGGCCGAGCGCATCCTCTGTGCACTGGCTGCCGAGGAAACGTAAGCCGGAAAGCCAGCTTGTACCCAACGCCGGCATCACGCCCTCAGCCCGTCTTACGGCAAGACGGGCTGATTTATCGCCTTTTTAAGGGCACTTTCGCAACCTTTTCCCCTCCCCCGCATACAATGGTTTATCTCCTTAGGAAAGGGTTGGTTTTATGTGCGGTTTTGCGGGTTTCAGCGACTATAACGATAACCTGCTGGATGAAAAATACCTATGGATGGCTTTGGCCCGGCGGATGGCCCGGCGGCTCTCCCACCGGGGGCCGGATGACCAGGGAGCACACGTGTCGTCCCACTGCGCCCTGTCCCATATGCGCCTGGCTGTTATCGACCCACAGAACGGCCGGCAGCCCATGACCGTCCGCCGGGATGGCAGGGAATGTACCATCGCCTATAACGGCGAGTTGTATAATGCCCCGGAGTTGCGGGCTGATCTGGAAAGCCGCGGCTATGAATTTTTAACTGATTGTGACACGGAAGTGGTGCTAAACGCCTACCTCTGTTACGGGGAAAACTGCCCTGAAAAGCTAAACGGTATCTTTGCCTTTGCGGTGGATGACGGTATAAACGGGCGCACTTTCCTGTGCCGGGACAGGTTTGGGGTAAAACCCCTGTTTTACGCATTTTTGAATGACCGGTTGGCCTTCAGTTCTGAGATTAAGGGGCTGTTTGAATTTCCCGGCATAAACCCGGTGCTAGGACGGGAAGGCCTTTGCGAGATATTTGGCCTGGGGCCTGCCCGCACACCGGGCCATGGGGTCTTTGAAGGGATCCATGAACTGCTGCCAGGGCACTGGGCAGCCTATGACCGGGAAGGCTGGCGGGAGCACCGTTACTTCGACCTGACCGCCTTACCGCATACCCAGACCTATCAGGAAACAGTACGTACAGTATCTGACCTTTTGATAGACACTGTACAACGGCAGATGATTGCTGACGTGCCATTGTGTACATTTCTCTCCGGTGGGCTGGACTCCAGCGTGGTAACGGCCATTGCCGCGCAAATGTTGGGCGCGCGCGGCCAGCGGCTGGCTACCTACTCCTTTGAGTTTGAGGGCAACGAGGAGTTCTTTACCCCCTCCTCTTTCCAGCCTGACCGGGACCAGGCCTGGGCCGAAAAGGTCAGCGCGACTTTAGGCACAGAACATACCACCCTGCTATGCAACAATGACCAACTGGCAGACTCCCTGTTTGAGGGCGTTATAGCCAAAGATTTGCCGGGAATGGCTGATATTGATGGTTCTTTATTACATTTTTGCCGGTTGGTCAAGGAGAAACACGTGGTTGCTCTTTGTGGCGAGTGTGCGGATGAGATCTTTGGGGGGTACCCCTGGTTCCACCGGCGGGAGATGTTTGACGGTACCCACTTCCCCTGGAGCAACAACCTGGGAACCCGGCAATCTCTGCTGAAACCTGCGTTGGCACAGGCGCTGGATATGGAAAGTTATGTAAACAACAGATTGCAGGAAACCCTGGACTCTGTGCCGGTTTTAGCCAAAGAAACCCCGGAACAGCGGCGAATGCGGCAAATCAGCTACTTAAACATTAAATGGTTTATGTCAACCTTATTGGACCGAAAGGACCGGTGCAGCATGGCCAGCGGCCTGGAGGTTCGGGTGCCTTATTGCGACCACCGCATTGCCCAATATGTGTTTAATGTCCCCTGGGAATTTAAATGCCCGGACGGGGAGCCAAAAGGGCTGTTGCGGGACGCTGCCAGGGGGCTTCTGCCGGAGGAGATTTTGCGGCGCAAGAAAAGCCCCTACCCCAAGACCCATAACCCCGGTTATGAGAAGATCTTGCGGCAGAGGCTGGCCTATATTTTGCGGGACAGGTTGCAGCCCATACACAAGATATTGTCCCCGCAGGCGGCAAAGGCTTTGCTGGACGAGAGTTTTGACTACGGGAAACCCTGGTTTGGGCAACTGATGGCCGGGCCGCAAATGCTGGCTTATCTGATACAAATTAACTATTGGATGCTGCATTATGACATTTATTTGGATATTTAGGGCCGGATGTTGGGCTGTTCTTTAAGGGATAGCCGGCCGGTTAGGCATAACTATTGGCCATATTTCTGGGTGGTTAGTTAAGGCTAAATTTGAGCTTTTTTGTCGAAAACGGTTGGTGGATCCACAAAAACTTGATTATGGTAAACTGAACCGTGCATGGGATGAACCTGCGCCTGGGGATGGGTGTTGCTTGCCTATCTCTGGGCGCTGGTTTTATTGGGGGCGGCTGTGGTTGGGGCTGGTGGGTATTGGGTTTGAGGTAACACGGAAGTGGGTGTGGGCGCCTGGGCTGGAGGTGGAAGATGGTGGCCCATTGCGGGGCGCGGGGGTTTGGGTTAGGTGGCGGCTCGGTATGGGCCTGGTGCGTTCTTTTGGTTGATGGCGGGGAGGATTAGGGTGGCATGGGGGCGGGTGTGTGGGCGCCTGGGCTGGAGGTGGAAGATGGTGGCCCATTGCGGGGCGCGGGAGTTTGGGTTAGGTGGCGGCTCGGTATGGGCCTGGTGCGTTCTTTTGGTTGGTGGCGGGGAGGATTAGGGTGGTATGGGGGCGGGTGTGTGGGCGCCTGGGCTGGAGGTGGAAGATGGTGGCCTATTACGGGGCGCGGGGTTTGGGTTAGGTGGCGGCTCGGTATGGGCCTGGTGCGTTCTTTTGGTTGGTGGCGGGGAGGATTAGGGTGGCATGGGGGCGGGTGTGTGGGCGCCTGGGCTGGAGGTGGAAGATGGTGGCCTATTACGGGGCGCGGGGTTTGGGTTAGGTGGCGGCTCGATATGGCTTGGTGCGTTCTTTTGGTTGGTGGCGGGGAGGGTTAGGGTGGCATGGGGGCGGGTGTGCGGGTGGCATGGGCTGGGGTGGAGGTTGCCCATTGCGGGGCGCGGGGGTTGGGGTGCGCGGTCAGGGGGACAGGAGGCCGTTTAGGTTTTCCTGCTCCAGGTGGCGGACTTTTACGGTGTACTGGACGGTGTACTGGGCCTGGCCCATCAGTTCCGGCCACTGGGCGCTGTGCTGGCGCCAGTACACCGGCCAGCGGCGGTACAGCAGGCTGCCAAAGCCGAAGATATCGCAGCCGTCTGCCAGGGTCTGTTGGAGGGTGGCGCGCAGCTCCTCTTCCAGGCGGGCGGCGGCGGCCTGCTCCAGGGCCGGGTAGAAGGCCCCGTCTGCCGGCGGGGTACCGTCAACGGCGCTTACGTCCGCACCTACCGTGACCCGCAGGGTAAAGGCGGGCACCTGGCCGAACACGGTTTCCACCGAACTTTTGGCGCCCCGGAGGCTCAGGGTGACGGGGCCCGCGCCCGGCACATCCACCGCCAATTCCCCCCGCTCCAGCCGGTCCATGACCGCCAGATAGCTCCGGGTCTGCTCCAGGGTGAGCAGGCCGGCGGGCCTGCTTTGGGCAAAGTAGGCGGACCCGGTGGCCTCTACGCCCCCCTCAACAGCCCGCAGCACCGGCAGCACCGGGGAGCCGCTCTCCCCTTTCAGGGCGTTTACAAAGTCCAGGATGTCCACATCCACCACCTGGCCGTTATAGCTGCCCCCGGCACCCAGGGCCTGAAGCTCGGACATACGCATGAGTTTGCCGTCCTTTTCGGTGGAAAGCACCTCTTCCGCCGTGCCCAGCGCCATGAACAGGGACACTGTGGGCCGGGTGTTGTAGTAGCGCACGAAAAAGTCCAGGCAATCTTCCAGGCCCCGGTTGGCACAGGCCTGGCCGAACACCACCAGATAGTTGTGGGCATAGAAGGGCTCGCGCCCGGTGGACAGGGACAGGCCGGAGAGGGCCTCCAGCACGGTGGCTCCCTCACAGGTAAAGAGTTCTTCCCCTTCGTCCTCCGCCGAGGCAGAGGAGCGCACGGTCACTTTGTAGTTCTCCCCGGTCCAGTCTACGCCAATGCCGTGGATGAGCACCCGCTCGTACAGCTCCGGGTAGCCGCAGCCGGTAAGCCCCAGCGCCAGCAGCAGGGCCAGCAGGCAGGGCAGGATCCTGCGCAGTTTCATCTGGTTTTTCCCCCTTTCCTCCCTTTGCCAGCCACCCAGACCAGCAGGGGCAGGGCGGCGCCGGTAATCACCGTGCACCAGAACAGGAAACCGGTGTTGAGCAGGAATCCCTGCATCCCCGAACTGCCGGCGGTGAGCAGCGCCACCCCCAGCACCAGCAGGGCCGTAGCACAGACCGTCCACCCCGGCACCCTGCCCCCACGGGGGCGTAGGGCGGAAAAGCAGACCCGGCAGGCGTACAGGTCACAGGCCAGCTTGATGATCAGGCCCATCATCCACACCCCGGTGAATACGGCGTCCAGCCGTTGCAGGGAGCGGACCTCGGTGAGGGAGGCCAGGACGTAGACCGGAAAGTTTTGGGTGTAGGCGTAGCGGCCCAGGCAGCCGACGATCATCAGGATGGTGACGGACACAAAGGCCGCCGTGCCCGCCGCCCAGCTTAGGAAACCCAGCTTTTTGCGGCCCCGGACCTGGGGCAGCAGCACGGCCATATCGGCAAAAATGGAGGTACGGGCAATGAAGAGCATGACCCCCTGGCCGGTTTGGGCAAAACCGTCGTAGAAAAGGGGCTCTAAGTTTTCCCAGCGGAAACGGGCGGAGGCCATAAAGAATACCAGCCCACAGCCTGCCAACAGCACGATGAACACGCAGACCGCACAGCGGGCGACGGTTTCCAGGCCGTGCAGGGCCCCGTACAGGGCGACGGCCAGCAGGGCCACCACCACCAGCCCGGCGGAGAAACCGGGGTTTACGGTGTCCATTAAGAAGATTTGGAACAGGGCCAGGGAGGTGCCCCCTACCAGCACAAAGTACAGCCCGTAGCACAGGGGCACCAGCCCCCCCAGCCAGCCCAGGCGCGCCATAGCCAGGCCCGGCACGCCCTGGACCTGGCCCCGGGTGGCCAGCCAGATGGGCAGGGCAATGGCCGCCCCCAGCAGCATGGCCAGCAGGTAGGAGAAGATGTTATCCAGCATATGCTGGCCGCCGGTGTATTGGGCGTTTAGGGCGATGGTGACCACCACCCGTGAAACAAACATGGCGGTGAAGAACTGGGCCGCGCTGATTTTGGTACACTGCATCCCTTCCACTCCTTTCTCGATTGGGCGCCGCTTATTGGCCGATCTCCCGGCTGCCGGGCATATCCTGCACAGAGGCGCTGCCCCGGGCCAGCCGCCGCCAGTTGGCCCGCAGGAATACGTCCCGGAAAGCAAGGCGGCCGTTATAGGGCGCCACCGGGGACAGCAGGGGCACCCCGAAGCTGTCGGTACCGCAGAGGTCCATGGCCAGCAGCACCAGGCCGATCATCACCCCCCACACACCCAGGAAGTTGCCTGCCAGCAAAAAGGCCAGGCGTAAGAGGGCCAGGGGCTCGTACAGCCGGGGCACCGCATAGCCCGCTATGGCGGTAAGGGCCACCACCATCAGCGAAGGGGCGCTGACCAGCCCCGCGGACACGGCTGTATCCCCGATAACCAGGCCGCCCACAATGCTTACGGTGGCGGACAGGGACCGGGGGGCCCGCAGGCCCGCCTCCCGCAGTACCTCGTAGAGGAAGTAGAGGATGAGGGTTTCTGCCATGACGGGAAAGGGGGTTTGGGCTTCGGACTCGGAGATCTTCAGCAGCAGGGCTTCGGGGAGCATCTCCGGGTGGTGGGTGGCAATGGCCACGTAGAGCCCCGGCAGGAAGGCGCTGAGGAAAAAGGCGATATACTTGAGCCACCGGATAAAGGTGCCGTAAAAGGGGCGGGTCAGGTAGTCGTCCAGGGTCTGGAAGTTCTCTACAAACAGGAAGGGCACCAGAATGGCGGTGGGCGTGCCCTCTACCAGAATGGCAATACGGCCCTCTTCGATTTTGCCGCAGACCACGTCCGGTCGCTCGGTGACGCCCACGCCGCTGAACATACCGCCCCGCTCTAAAAAGCTGATCAGGTAGCCTGCCCCCAGGGTGGTATCCAGGTCATAGGTTTGCAGCTTTTGGCGCAACTGGGCCAGGATGGAGGGGCTGGCCACCCCTTCCAGATAGCACAGGGCCAGCGGGGTGTGGCTGCGGCTGCCCGCCTCGGCCTTTTCAAACTTCAGGGCTGTAGTCTTCATCCGGCGGCGGATCATGGAAATATTGTTCTGGTAGCTTTCGGTAAAGCCGTCCTTCGCGCCCCGCTGCATCACCTCGTTTTGGGGCTCTTCGGGGCCGCGGCTCTCGAAACCCTGGACCCCGAACACCAAAGCTTCCCGGCAGCCGTCGATACACAGCACGGCGAAACCGCTCATCAGCAGCACCAGCAGCTGGGGCATTTGGGTTTCCCGCTTTTGCTCTACCGCCCCCAGCACGGTGGTTTCGATCTGCTCCAGCAGGGCCGGGCCCTCCCCGGCCAGCTTGCCCGTTTCCATCAGCGGGTTTAAAATGCTGAGGGTAATGGTCTGCTTGCTGACCAGCCCATCCAGCCCAAAAAGGGCCGCTTTTGTGCCGGCAAGGGTCAACTCGCGCATCATAAAATCCATCGCATTGGTAAACTGCCCCTGTAGGTACTGCTGGTTTTCTTGCAGGCTGGCGGATACCTTTTCCATGATCCCATCTCCTTTCGGCGGGCAGGACGCCCGGTTTCGCGGATAAGGGATAGTGTAGACAGGCAGCGGCAGATTATGCGGATAAAGCGGCGGGAAATGTGGGAGAATAAGGGCATATCATGCGCGAAAAGAGGGATTGGATGCTCATTTCTCTGGTACGGACTTTGGTGATGTACGGGGCTATCCTGGTCAGCGTGCGGCTGATGGGCAAACGGCAGATCAGCCAGTTGCAGACCTCGGAACTGGTGGTGACGCTTTTGATCTCGGAACTGGCGGTGATGCCCATCCAGCAGCACGACGACCCGCTGTGGAACGGGCTGGTGCCCATGCTGGTGCTGGTGGCCTGCGAGATTGTGGTGTCGTTTTTAATGCTGAAAAGCGGGAAATTCCGGCAGGCTGTGGTGGGGAACCCCATTGTGGTGATTGCCAACGGCAGGGTATTGCAGCACCAGATGCGCCGCCTGCGGCTGAGCACGGAGGACCTGTTTGAGGAACTGCGCCGGGCCGGGGCCTTTGCCCTGGAAGATGTAGCCTATGCCATTGTGGAAACCAACGGCACCATGAGCGTGCTAAAGCGGTCGGCGGCCGATTGCCTGACCCCCAAACAGGCCGGGGTGAAAGCGGCGGCCGAGGCGCTGGAGGTGGTGGTGGTCAGCGACGGGCAGATCTCCCAGCACTCGTTGCAACTGTGCGGGAAAGACCCGGCCTGGCTGCGGGAACAGCTCCGCTGCCAGGGGACCGCACTGGAGGAGGTGTTCATTATGACAGCCCGGACGGACGGCAAGCAGATGATCATCAAGAAACAGCCAGAGAAGTAGCCCCCAGGCTGTTTGCCCCCCTGCCCTATTGCCAAGGGGCGGTTTTCATAGTATAATATCCCCACCGGCAGGAGGGATACGCAATGGGACAGCAGGAACTGGACGCTTTGATGGCACAGCTTTTTGGGGCGCTGCGGGAGGTGGGCATCCCCCTCTCCCCCCATATCAGCCCGAAGGTGAAGGTAAACAACCGGGCCAAGCGGCGGCTGGGCTGCTGTTTCTTTCGGGAGGGCGGCATGGAGATTGAGGTATCGGCCTTTATTTTGCAGGACAGGGAACTTTTGCGGCTGACGCTGGCCCATGAACTGCTGCACACCTGCCCAGGCTGCCGCAACCATGGCCCCCGCTGGAAAGCCTACGCCCAGACGGCCAGCCAGGCGCTGGGGATGGACATACAGCGCACGGTACCCTGCCAGGGCCCGGCCGGGCCCCTGCGGCATGAGGAAGTGAAGTATGTGTTGCAGTGCCAGGACTGCGGGGCGGTTATAGAGCGGATGCGGCTTTCGAAAGCGGTAAAGTGCCCCTGGCGTTACCGCTGCCGGTGCGGGGGCAGGCTGAAACGTATCCATTGACATTTTGGGGGGAATCAGGTAGAATAGAGGAAACAGGATGAGAGGGAATGTGCCATGAAACGTGTTTTTTCGGCTGTTTGTGCGGTGCTGCTGGGTTTGCTGCTGGCCGGCTGCTCGGTGCCGGACGCTTTGCAGTTGGACCTTTACCAGGGATGCGGCAACAGGCTTAAGCTTTTGCACCTGAATGCCAGCACCCAGGAACGGCGCCAGCGCATTGAGGCCTTTGAGCGGCTGTGGCAGGACGCCCAGCCCTTAGAGAAGGATATTGCCCTGTTTGCCTATTACCCGGACTATGAACTGACCGTTACCCGCAAGGGGCAGGCGGTGACCGTGATGGTGGACATCAACGGCGAATTTGTGGACTTTTACTATCCGGGGGACACAGTGGTGTACCGCTCTGCCTTGGGCGTAAACGACCTGAAAAAGTTGGTGCACCAGTATTCCTGACGGCGGATGGGGCAAACGGGAAACTGGCTTTGGCCTATAGGGGCGGTTTTGGGGGCTGGTTTCTTCTGGTGAAAGGGTTGCTCCCCCATTGGCAGGCAAGCCCCGGCGGCCTATAGACAGGCAGGAAAAAGCCCCCCGCTGACAGCGGAGGGCTTTTTGATACTTATATGGAGCCTGTACCGGCGAAAATCAGTCGCTGGTATAGGGCAGCAGCGCCAGATGCCTGGCACGCTTGATGGCAACGGTCAGCGCGCGCTGGTGGCGGGCGCAGGTGCCTGTTACCCGGCGGGGAAGGATCTTCCCCCTCTCAGAAATAAAACGGCGCAGCTTGGCTACGTCTTTATAATCGATGAACTCCGCGCGGTCAACACAAAAGCTGCAAACCTTTTTGCGGCCCTTGCGGCCCCGGCGGACTTCCCTCTCAGGTCTGTCTGCCATCGCAAAAAACCTCCCTTTCTCTTAAATGGTAGCCTTTTAGGCTGTGGGACTACTAAAACGGGATGTCACCGTCAGGCAGCAACTCCGGGTCGCTCTCCACAAAATCGCCATTGGAAAAGGCCGGGGCGGATTCATGGAAGGTGGGGGCCCCGTCGAAACGATCCTCCTGGCCGAAACCCTGCTCCTGCCGCCTGTTGTAGGAAGGCGCGTTACCGTAGGCATTGCCCCCGCCATAGGAGGCACCGCCCCCCTCGTAGGCGCCGGCATTGCCACCGCCGCTCTCCCGCTTGGAGCCGCAGAAACTCACATTTTCCGCAACCACCTCGACCGCCGTGCGCTTGTTCCCCTGTTTGTCCTCCCAGGGGCGGGTCTGGATGCTGCCGTTTACGGCGATCATCTGGCCCTTGGTAAAGTACTTGCACACAAACTCAGCGGTCTGCCGCCAGGCGACCACATCGATAAAATCCGTCTGCCTCTCCCCCGACCTGGTGGAGAAATTGCGGTCTACCGCTACCCGGAAGGAACATACGGCAATATCACTTTGGGTATGCCGCAGTTCCGGGTCGGCGACCAGCCTGCCCATAAGGACGGCTACATTCAGCATAATAGGCGACCTCCCTTTCTTTCCGGCAGCGGGCGGGGCCCTTTGCCGGGGCTAAATCTCTGTAACGGGCAACCGGTTATTCGGCCGCCCCTGTGGCGGTTTCCACAGCCTCAACGGCAATGGCTTCCACGTCGATGTCACCCTCCTCAGTTTTCTGAGGTTTCTGGGGTTTCCGCTCCACGATATGCCGGGGGTCGCGCTTAATGATCAGCGTACGGACGATGCCGTCGGTGATCTTGTAGCGGCGGTCCAACTCAGCGGTAAATTCCGGGCCGCTCTCAAAATTGATGAGCGTGTAGTAGCCCTCGGTCTGCTTGTTGATGGGGTAGGCAAAACGCCGTTTGCCCCAGTCGTCAACACTCTGGACAGTGCCGTGCTCTGCAATGAGCCCCTTGAATCGTTCTACCAACGCCGCGCTGCCCTCTTCCCCCAGTTTCGCGGAAGTGACGATGACGGTTTCGTAGAGGTTTTTTCCTTCTGCCATTTGTATTGCACCTCCTTTTGGCCTTATGGCCCCGGGCTGCTTTGGATTCCCCGGAGCAAGGAAGTTTGAAAACCTGTTTCAAACAACTTAGTTATTATACCACAATTTCCCGGAATGTCAAGGGATTTGGCGGTTTTTTGTTGGGGTGGCGGGGAAAAAGGCCGGGGCTGTAGCCCGGCCTTTTGCTTTTGGTGTGGCGAAAAGCTGCGGCCCGCACAGCACGCGGCCCTTGGCCATAGCCCGCAGCCCCGTTATCCCGGTTTCCATGCTGTCCACGGTAAGCGCGGGCGCTCAGGCCCGCTCGGACAGGAGTTTTTCGGTGGCGGCCAGGCGCACGGCGATGCAGAGCAGCTCCATAGCCTGGGCCAGTTCCTCCTCCGGCGGGAAGGAGGGGGCGATGCGGATGTTGCTGTCGTTGGGGTCGGCCCCATAGGGGAAGGTGGCGCCGGCATCGGTAAGCACCACGCCGGCCTCTTTGCAAAGTTCCACCACCCGCCGGGCGCAGCCGCTCATCACGTCCAGGTTGACAAAATAGCCCCCCCGTGGATGGCTCCACCGGGCAATGTCCAGGCCGGCCAGGTTTTGTTGCAGGGCGTCCAGCACAATGCGGAACTTGGGCACCAGTATTTGGCGGTGGCCCTTCATCAGGCTGCGGACGCCGTCGGCGTCGTGGAGGAACAGTACGTGGCGCAACTGGTTCAGCTTATCGGAACCGATGGTCTGGACGGTGGTACGGGATTTCAGGCTGGCGATGTTCCGGGTGCTGGAGGCCAGCGCCGCCACCCCCGCGCCGGGGAAGGAGATTTTGGAGGTGGAGGCGAACTGGATCACCTGGTCCTCGGTGCCTTCTTTTAGGCATTCCTCGTAGATGTTCAGCAGTTCATCGGGCTCGTCGGCCAGGTCGTGGACGCAGTAGGCGTTATCCCACATAATGCGGAAGTCTTTGGCGGCGGGCCGCAGCCGGGCGAAACGGCGCACGGTTTCGTCGGAATAGGTGACGCCGGTGGGGTTGGAGTACTTGGGCACGCACCAGCAGCCTTTGACGCTTTCATCCTGCACCAGGCGCTCGATCAGGTCCATGTTCGGGCCGGTTTTCAGCATGGGTACGGGGATCATCTTGATGCCGAAATACTCTGTTACGGCAAAGTGGCGGTCATAGCCGGGCACGGGGCAGAGGAATTTTACCTCGCCCTGCCTGCACCAGGGCTCGTAGCCGCCGCAGCCGTGGGTATAGCCCTGGGAGATGGTGTCAAACATCATTTGCAGGCTGGAATTGTTGCCCAGGATAATATTATCGGCCGGCACGCCCAGCAGCTCGCCGAAGATGGCCCGCATTTCCGGCAAGCCGTTCCATACGCCGTAGTTCCGGCAGTCGTCGCCGTTGGAATTGGCGAACTCGCTGCGGGCATGGAGGGCCTCCAGCACCCCCAGCGCCAGGTCCAACTGCTTGACGCAGGGGATGCCCCGTGCCATATTCAGTTGCAGGCCCCGGCTTTTGATCTCCCGGTAAGCCTGGGCGGTTTCCCGGTTAAGGGCCTTGATCCCGGCAACGGACATGGACGTCAGTTTCCTCTCACTAACAGCAGTGTCTTTCATCCCAATACATCTCCTAACCATTATTCTTGAATGAACCCCTTGGGTGAGTTTTCATTTTTGTTTCATAAACCTTATATATTTTAATATACCCCAGCCAAAAATGCAAGTTTATTTTACCCATCCTGCAAATTTTATGTTTTGTACCATTCAAGCTACCCCCCTCCCCCCTTTTCTGTACAAACTTCTCAAGCAAGATCGGCCCGCGGGCGGCCCAGCGGGGAAGCCCTTCCAATAACCGGCAGGGGGTTTTGCCGGGGATTTGTCCTGTCTATATATTTTGCATTTGGGGCTGGCATATCCGGCGGTTCCATGGTATAATAAAAGGGCCGTTGGGGCGCTTTTTGCCGGCGGCACACTCTTCGTATAGGGAAGGCAGGCTAAACATTATGGGCGGTTTTTTTGGGGTAGCGGCAAAGGAGGACTGTGTTTTTGACCTGTTTTTTGGCACAGACTATCACTCTCACCTGGGCACCCGCCGGGCGGGCATGGCTGTGTATGACCAGAAACGGGGCTTTGACCGGGCCATCCACAACATTGAGAACTCCCCTTTCCGGACCAAATTTGACAAGGACTTTTCCCAGATGCAGGGGCGGCTGGGCATTGGGTGCATCTCGGACTACGAGCCCCAGCCGCTGATTGTGCGCTCTCACCACGGGGCCTACGCCATTGTGACGGTGGGAAAGATCAACAACACCGAGGCGCTGATGAAAAGCCTGTTCTCCTCCGGGCTCTCCCATTTTATGGAGATGAGCGGCGGGGATATCAACGCTACAGAACTGGTGGCCGCGCTGATTAACCAGCGGCCCAACCTGATTGAGGGCATACGCTATGCCCAGGAGGCCATTGACGGCTCTATGACCATGCTGCTGCTGACCCCCCGCGGCCTGATTGCCGCCAGGGACAGGCTGGGGCGCACGCCGGTGTCCATTGGCCAGAAAGAGGGGGCCTACTGCTGCTCGTTTGAAAGCTTTGCATACCTGAACCTGGGCTACAGCACCCTGCGGGAACTGGGCCCCGGAGAGGTGGCCGCCATTACCCCTGAGGGCGTGCAGACCCTGGCGGATCCGGGCTCGGACATGAAAATATGCACCTTTTTGTGGGTGTATTACGGCTACCCCACCTCCTCTTACGAGGGGGTGAACGTGGAAGAGATGCGCTACCGCTGCGGGGCGATTCTGGCCCGGCGGGACAGCTTTGCCGGGGAGGGCGCCCCGGATAACGTGGCGGGCGTGCCGGACTCCGGCACAGCCCACGCGGTGGGGTATGCCAATGCTTCGGGCATCCCCTTCTCCCGGCCCTTTATCAAGTATACGCCTACCTGGCCCCGCTCTTTTATGCCCACCATGCAGAGCCAGCGGAACCTGATTGCCCACATGAAACTGATCCCTGTCCACGGGCTTATTGAAGGGCGCAGCCTGCTGCTGATCGACGACTCCATTGTGCGGGGCACCCAACTGCGGGAAACCACGGATTTCCTGTACCGCAGCGGGGCTAAGGAAGTGCACGTGCGGCCCGCCTGCCCGCCCCCCCTGTTTGGGTGCAAATACCTGAATTTCTCCCGGTCGGTTTCTTTGGACGACCTGATCTCCCGGCGGGTGATCCAGGAGCTGGAGGGTACCAATCAGCCGGACAACCTGGAGAAGTACGCCGACCCGGAAACAGAGGAGTACCAGACCATGGTGGATATCATCGGCAAAAAGCTGAACTTTACCTCCCTGCGCTACCACCGGCTGGACGACATGGTGGATTCGGTGGGCATTGACCGGTGCAAGCTGTGCACCTACTGCTGGAACGGCAAAGAGTAACCCTGGACCAAAATCAAAAGCCCCCGGTACAAGCCGGGGGCTTTCTTTATACTTATGCCAATGGCGCTGCGGTTAGAACTCCGCCGAGCCGGTGGTGCGGGGGAAGGGCAGCACGTCCCGGATGTTCTGGATGCCGGTCAGGTACATGACCAGCCGGTCGAGCCCAATGCCAAAGCCGGAATGCACGGTGGTGCCGAAACGGCGCAGATCCAGGTACCAGTAAAGGTCCTCCTCCCCCATGCCCAACTCCAGCATACGGTCCCGCAGCACCTCAAAGCGCTCTTCCCGCTGGCTGGCGCCTACCAGCTCGCCAATGCCGGGGACCAGCAGGTCGGTGGCGGCTACGGTTTTGCCGTCATCGTTTTGGCGCATATAGAAGGACTTGATGTCCTTGGGGTAGTCGGTAACAAAGACCGGGCGGCCAAAGTGCTTTTCTGCCAAGAAACGCTCGTGCTCGGTCTGGATATCCTCGCCCCAGGCAGCCTTGTACTCAAATTCGCCGTTGTGGGCCTCCAAAATCTTCACGGCGTCGGTGTACGTCACCCGTGCAAAGTCCGCGCCGGCCACATGGCGCAAGCGTTCCAGGAGCCCTTTATCCACAAACTGGTTGCAGAACTCCATATCCTGGGGGCAGGTTTCCAGCACATAGTTGATGACATACTTCACCGCGGCCTCGATCAGGTCCATATCATCGTTTAGGTCGGCAAAGGCGATCTCCGGCTCGATATGCCAGAACTCGGAGGCGTGGCGGGGGGTGTTGGAGCGCTCTGCCCGGAAGGTGGGGCCAAAGGTGTAGACCTTGGAGAAGGCCTGGGCCATGCACTCTACCTGTAGCTGGCCGGAGCCGGAGAGGTAGACCTTCTTCTGGAAGAAGTCCTGGCGGTAATCTACCGCGCCCGCTTCGGTTTTGGGAAGGGCTTCCTGGTCCAGGGTCGTGACCTGGAACATCTCTGCGCCCTCGCAGTCTGTGGTGGTGATAACGGGGGTGTGGATGTAGACAAAGCCGTTCTCCTGGAAGAACTTGTGGATGCCGTGGGCCGCTACCGAGCGGATGCGGAACGCGGCGCTAAACAGGTTGGTGCGGGCCCGCAGGTGGGGGATGGTGCGCAGGAACTCCACACCATGGCGTTTCTTTTGCAGGGGGTATTCGGGGGCGGAGGCGCCCTCCACCCGGATTTCACTGGCGTGGATCTCGAAGGGCTGCTTGGCCCCTGGGGTGGCCACCAGCCGACCGGTGACAACCAGGGCGGCGCCTACATTCTGGGCGGCGATCTCCTTAAAGTTGCCGATCTTGCCATCCTCAAAGACCACCTGCACCCCTTTAAAGCTGGTGCCGTCGTTCAGATCGATAAAGCCCAGGGTTTTGGAATCCCGGATAGAACGGGCCCAGCCGCAGACTGTGACGGTCTGGCCGGCATAGGCGTCTAAATCTTTATAAAATGATGCTACTTCATCGTGTTTCATAGTGATTCTCCTTGTTGAATTGTCATAACCCTTTTAACTAAGCTGAAAGGCCCAGCCTGTATCCTGCCACTCTGTACACAAATCCTCTTTATTTTTGCGGAAGTACGCCAACTCGTTCAAGCCGGGCTCCAGAAATAACCGCAGGGTTTCCGCCATACCACTTGCCAGTTCCATAGCAAGCAGTTGGCTTTTTTCCACCCAGAACACATCCCCTTCTTCCGAAGAATGAATTTCCCCGAAAAAAAGATCCGCCCTATAAAGGAAAGAAATAGAACGGGAGCCCTCATTGTATATCCATTGCTTGACCCCACACAATTTGGGGCTGGCTATGGTCAACCCGGTTTCCTCGTACACCTCGCGGATGACCGCCTGCGTAAAAGACTCCCCCGGTTCCACATGGCCGCCCGGAAGTGTAATGCCCGGCCAAACCGGATCCAGGCGGTTCTGAACCAGGATTTTGCTGCCGGCGCACACCATGCACATATTCGTTAATTCTGTTGTCATATGTTTTCACACTTTCTATTCCAGCACGATCTGCCAGTCATGGCTGGGATCTCCCCGGTAATAGCTTAGTTCGCTGATATCCTCCTCCAAAAAGGCGCGGAAGGTTTCTTCCATGCCGCTGGAGAGGTTCATACCGGGCAAACCCGCGCGGTTTGCCCAAAAGACCTCCCCTTCCTCCGAGGCGCGCAGCACCCCGGAAAATGTATCGCATTTATATAGAAAGACGATGTAGCGGGACCCGTCGTCCTCTATCCAGTTTTTTACGCCGCACAGCCGGGGATGGGACAGGGTAAGGCCCGTTTCCTCGTAGACCTCCCGGATGACGGACTGGGTGATGGTTTCCCCCGGCTCTACATGGCCGCCGGGGAAGGTGACGCCCGGCCAGCCGTGCTCCGGCCTGCGGCGCTGTACCAGCACCTCGTCGCCCCGGTATACCATGCACATATTGGTCAACTCGGCCTGTATTTTTCTGGACACCCTATCTCCCCCATTCATGAAAAGAACAAGAGCGCCGGAAAAGCTCCGACGCCCTTTTCTTGGCGGAGAGGATGCGACTCGAACGCACAATGCCTTGCGGCACACCACATTTCCAATGTGGCTCCTTACCAATTAGAATACCTCTCCGTATCCCGGCTCGATTATTATAGCGGATTGCGGCGGAAAAATCAAGTAGTTTTTCAAAAAAATTTTTAAGCTGTAAAAATTTTGGAAATTTCGGGATAAATCGCGGAAATAGGTTTGAATATTCCGTTCAGATTTGGTATAATTAGGAAAGAGATTTGCCTGGGAGGGATATTCTTGAACAAAAAAAGCGCTGTCAATTCTGCGGCGGTCATAGAGATAGGTACAAAAAACGTGAAGATGCGGGTATCCCAGTTGGTAAAGGGGAAAATACGCCCCCTGGACTACCTGGAGTACCCGGTAAGCCTGGACCATGATGTATTTGAAGCCGGGGCCGTGCGCTTTGACAGCCTGCGGGAACTCTCCGCGGCGCTGACCAAGTTCTCTGCCGCGCTGCGGGCTTATAACATCGAGCGGCCCATGGTCATTTCTACCACGGCCCTGCGGGAGGCCAGCAACCGGGCGCTGGTCATAGACCAACTGCGGGTGCGCAACGGGGTGGACATCACCGTGCTGGACGGCAGCCAGGAGAAAGCCTATATCTTCTCTGAACTGGAACAGCTTTTGTCCCAGGAAAGCGCGGTGAAAAACGGCAACACCCTCATGGCCTACATCGGCTCCGGCAGCATTGGGCTGATGGTGCATGACGGGGAAAAAGCCGTGTATTTCCAGAATATCCCCATAGGGGCGCTGAAACTGCATGACGTGCTGGGGGAACTGCGCCGCAAGGCCGAAGGTTTCCACTGCATACTGGAAGAATATATGGACACGGTGCTGAACCGGATGCACATCTCCGGCTACCCCATACAAAACCTGGTGCTTACGGGCTCGAAGATCGAGCTGATTGCCCGGCTGTGCGGAGCAAAGAAGGTGGGGCCGGTGTACCACATTGAAACGGAAAAGCTACAGGCCCTGTACGACGCGGTGCGCGCCCAGACCGCGGAGAGCATTGCCCTGCGCTACGGCATTACCGAGAACCAGGCCGCACTATTGTACACGGCTTTGTTCATCTACCGGGGCATGATGCGCTTTTGCCCTGGGGCCGCCGAGGTGCTCTCCCCGCCCACGGACATTTCCCAGGGGGTGACCCGGTACCTGCTGGCCCCCAAGGCCGGGGCCGGGTGGCCGGCCTACCTGCGGGGAAACTCCCTTTCCTGCGCCTGGGCCATGGCCCGCGCTTTCCACTGCGACGAAAAGCACAGCCGGCTGGTGGGCGATTACGCCGTTAAGCTGTTTGACCGGCTGAAAAAGGTGCATGGGCTGGATCCCTCCAAGCGGCTGATTCTGGAACTGGCCGCCGCTTTGCACAGTTGCGGCAGCTATGTAAGTGTGCGGCAGCACAACCACTGTACCTTCGATATTATCCGGGGGATGGATATTTTTGGGCTTTCCTCCGGGGAGGTGCTGGAGGTGGCCATGGTGGCGGGCAGCATTACCGGCGGGCTGTTGCAGGAGGAGGCCCCGGAGATGGCCCTCCTCCCCCAGCAGGAGCAGATCGTGGTGTCCAAGCTGTCGGCCGTTTTCCGACTGGCAAACGCCATGGACAAATCCCACCTGGAAAAACTGAAAAACATCAAGATGACTTTGGAGGAGGACCGGGTGCTCATCCGGGCGGAGGCGTCTACCAATACTTTGCTGGAGCGCTGGGCCTTTGAGGAGTCTGCCGGGTTCTTCCAGAAGGTATTCGGGCTTTCGCCGGAGTTGTCTATAAAATTTGATATGATGTGAGGTGTGCGCTGTGGCTGAGAAAAAAGTACCCTATTATAACCGGGAACTGAGCTGGATGGACTTTAACACCCGGGTGCTGGAGGAGGCGACCAAAAAGGAGAACCCCCTCATGGAGCGCCTGCGCTTTCTGGCCATTACAGGCTCGAATTTGGACGAGTTCTTTATGGTGCGGGTGGCCGGTGTAAAGGCCCAGGTCAACTCCGGCTATAAGCCTAAGGACAAGCTGGACCTGGCCCCCCAGGATCTTTTGAAGGAACTGGAGGAGAAGGCCCACCGCTTTATGGAGAAACAGTATTCCTGCCTGCACCGGTCCATCCTGCCTGCGCTGGAGCGCACCGGCATCCGGTTTTTGGGGTTGCAGGACATGGATGGCGAGCAAAAGGGGTTTGTAAGCCGGTACTTTAAGCAGGTGCTGTTCCCGGTGCTGACCCCCCTGGCCGTGGACGGCAGCCGGCCCTTCCCCCTGCTGGCCAACAAAACCTTGAACATCGCCGTACGGCTGGAGGCCAAGGAAGGCGAGGGCAAGGACAAGGAGATGAACTTTGCCATTGTGCAGGTGCCCTCCATTATGCCCCGGTTTTTAGAACTGCCCTGCCAGGAGGGCCGGGCCTTCACCCTGCTGGAAGAGATCATTATGGCCAACTTGGAGGAACTGTTTGAGTTACACACCATCGAGGCCGCCTGCCCCTTCCGGGTGACCAGGGACTCGGACCTGGAGATAGACGAAGAGGCCGAGGACTTTATGAACGAGGTGAAAAAGTCCATCAAGCGCCGCAAGCGGGGCCGGCCTGTGCGGCTGGAACTACTGCAAAAGTGCGACAAGGATCTGCGAGGGTTCCTCATCGGCCAGTTGAAGATCAAGAAAAACGAGATCTACCAACTGCATGGCCCCCTAGACCTGACCTTTTTCTCCAAGTTTGCCGGGATAAAGGGTTGCGAGGAGCTGTGCTTTAAACCCATTGTGCCGGTGGCCCCGGCCGACTTTTGGGGCTATGACGACATCTTTGCCGCCATACGGGACAAAGACCGGATGGTGCACCACCCCTACGAAAGCTTTGACTGCGTGGTGAAGTTCATTGAGCAGGCCGCCGAGGACGGGGACGTGCTGGCCATCAAGCAGACCCTGTACCGGGTGAGCGGCAACTCCCCCATCATCGCTGCGCTGATACGGGCCGCGGAGAACGGCAAGCAGGTAACGGTGCTGGTGGAGTTGAAAGCCCGCTTTGACGAGGAGAACAACATCAACTGGGCCCAAAAGCTGGAAAAGGCCGGCTGCCATGTGATCTACGGCCTGCACGGGCTCAAGACCCACTGCAAGATCGCCCTGGTGGTGCGCCGGGAGGAGGACGGCATCCGCCGGTATTTGCACCTGGGCACCGGCAACTATAATGATTCTACCGCCAAAATTTACACCGACGTAGGCCTGTTCACCTGCAACAGCCAGTACGGGGCCGACGCCTCTTCCCTGTTTAATGTGATCACCGGGTATTCCCGGCCCCCGGAGTACCGGCACTTTGCCGTGGCCCCCCACGGGCTGCGCACCTTCTTCTGCCGGCGCATCCGCCAGGAAACGGAAAACGCCCGCCAGGGCCTGCCCAGCGGCATCACCGCCAAGGTAAACTCCCTGGTGGACCCGGAGATCATCTCCCTTTTGTATGTGGCCAGCCAGGCCGGGGTGCCTGTGCGGTTGATCGTCCGGGGCATCTGCTGCCTGATCCCCGGCGTGGAAGGGGTCAGCGACAACATCCAGGTCATCAGCATTGTCGGCCAGCTTTTGGAGCACAGCCGGGTGTTCCGGTTTGAGAACGCCGGCGACCCCAAGGTGTATATGGGCTCTGCCGACTGGATGCCCCGAAACCTGGACCGGCGCATTGAACTGGTGTTCCCCATTGAGGACGGGGAACTAAAACAGCGGGCCTTTGGCATTTTAGACACCCTACTGGCAGACAACACCAATGCCCGTATCATGCAGCCGGACACCGGTTATATCCATGTAAGCCGCCGGGGCAAGGCGGCCTTCAGCAGCCAACAGGCCTTTTATAAGCAGGCCCAGGAGCGGCTGAAAGCGCTACAGCACGTGGAGAGCGACAGCCCGCTGATCCCCATCCACTCGGCGGAGGAGGACGCGTAGGGCACATTCGCAAAGAGGAGGTTTACGATGAAGCTGGTTATGCTGTTTGGGAACGCCGCTGTGGGGAAAATGACCGTGGGCCAAGAACTGATGAAACGCACGGGCCTGCGGCTTTTCCACAACCACATGACGATTGAGCCCATTTTAGAGGTATTTGGGGACTTTAACAGTGCCGCCATCCAGCGCTGCCGGGAGGTGATCTTCGAAGAGCTCGCCAAGTCGGACCGCTATGGCATGATCTTCACCTATATGTGGGCCTTTGACCAGCAGTCGGACTGGGACTATGTGGAGCACATCAAAAGAATTTTCGCGCCTTATGGTACAGAGTTCTATTATGTGGAGCTGGTAGCCTCCCAGGCAGTGCGCCTCCAGCGGAACGTCAGCGAAAACCGGCTGCAAAACAAGGGCTCGAAACGGGATATAGAGCGCTCGAACCAGCGGCTGGTGGAGGACGACGCCCAGTTCCGGCTGGAAAGCCGGCCGGGCGAGATCCCCTTCCCCAACTATATGCGCATTGACAATACCGAACTGCCCCCGGAAACCGTGGCGGCCATGATCCAGGAGCGCTTTGCCCTTTAGCCAGGTTTACCGGCGGCGTGTAAAACCAATTTATCAGGAGGAATGCAGTATGAAACGAGTAGGTATCCTCACCAGCGGCGGCGACTGCCAGGGGCTGAACCCTGCCATTCGGGGCGTGGCCAAGGGGCTGTACGAGGAATTTGGCAAAAATGTGGAGATCTATGGCATTAAAGACGGCTACAAGGGGCTGATCTTCGGGGAGTACCGGCTCATGCAGCCCTCGGATTTCTCCGGCATCCTCACCGAGGGGGGCACCATTTTGGGCACCTCCCGGCAACCCTTTAAGACCATCCGGGTCATTGACGAGAACAGCGTGGACAAGGTGGCCGCCATGAAGGACCACTATAAGAAGATGAAACTGGATTGCCTGGTGATCCTGGGCGGCAACGGCACCCAGAAAACCGCCAACCTGCTGCGGGAGGAGGGGCTGAACGTCATCCACCTGCCCAAGACCATTGACAACGATGTGTGGGGCACGGACGTAACTTTCGGCTACCACAGCGCGGTGGAGGTGGCCACCAACGTGATCGACTGCCTGCACACCACCGCCACCTCCCATGGGCGCATCTTTATTGTGGAGGTCATGGGCCACAAGGTGGGCTGGCTGACCCTTTCGGCGGGTATTGCCGGCGGCGCGGACGTGATTTTGCTGCCGGAGATCCCCTACGACATCAACAAAGTGGCCAAAACCCTGAACAACCGGATCGACAGCGGCAAAAAGTTCTCCATTCTGGCTGTGGCCGAGGGGGCCCTCTCCAAAGAGGAGGCCAAACTCTCCAAAAAGGAGTTCAAAAAGGCGCGGGCTGCCGCGAATTACCCCTCCATTGTGTACCGCATTGCCGAGGAGCTGAAGGATAAGATCGACAACGAAATACGGGTGTGCGTACCCGGGCACTTCCAGCGGGGCGGCAGCCCCTGTGCCTACGACCGGGTCCTGTGCACCCGGCTGGGCGCCACCGCCGCACGGTTTATCAAAGAGAAAACCTTCGGCGTGATGGTGGGCATGGTCAACGGCGCCTGCGTCCCCGTGCCCCTGGCAGATGTGGCCGGCAAGCTAAAGGCCGTGCCGGTAGACTGCGGGGAGGTCCAGGCCGCCAGGCAGATCGGCATCAGTTTCGGAGATTGAGCAGATAAAATCAACAACTGAGGAGTGTTTTTCATGGACTTTCGCATCATATCCCTGCCCCCCTTTACCGCGGTAACATCTGCCCCGGACCCGGCTTTCGATTTTTCCCCCCAAGGGGAGTTGGGTAAATTCAACGACTACTTCAGCGGCATAAAGCCCTCCCCACGGGACAGCTTTATGCCCAGGGACTTCCTCTTTTTTGACAAAGAGGCCGGCGGCCTGGTGTGGTGGTACGCCTGGGAGGAGGGTATGCCCGACGGTGGCTACCAAAAGGTAGCCTTTGACGGCGGCATCTACCTGACATACTTCTACTGGGACCACGACGAGGAGGAAAACGGCAGGCTTTATCAGGCGGCGCTTGACTACATCCGGCAAAGCGATGTGTTTGAACTGGACGAACGGCCGGGGCATTACGCCATGGGCCACATCATCACCCCGCCAGAGGCCATCCCGGCCCTTGGCAATGGCATGATGGAGTGTTTCGTGCCGGTCAAACTGAAAGCTGCCACCTGACCGAATTGGTTGCCCCACCCATTAAAATATATATTTACAGAAAGGGTCATTCTTATGAAATTTTCAGTTAGCCTCTACAGCTTTTTCAGCGCCATCCGCAACGGGGAGCTGACCCCCCTGGCGTGCATCGCCAAGGCCAAGGAAATGGGCTTTGACGCCATTGAGGCTGTGGATTTTGTCATGGGCGCTTCTTCCCCGGAGGAGATGCCGGAGCAGGCCAAAAAGATCAAAGAAGAGGCCGACAAGCAGGGCCTGGCCATCTCCTCCTTTGCCGTGGGGGCCGACCTGCTGAACGGCATGGACGGCAGCGGCGACACAGCCAAAGAGATCGCCCGGGTCAAGTCGATGGTAGACATTGCCGCCATCCTGGGCGCCCCCCGTATGCGCCATGACATCACCATGGGCCAGAAGGGCTCCCCCCGCAGCTACGCCGCTTTGGTGCCCCAACTGGCCGAGTCCGTGCGGGAGATCACCGAGTATGCCGCCGGTAAGGGCATTGTCACCATGACCGAGAACCACGGTTTCTTCTCCCAGGACTCGGAGCGGGTGGAACTGCTGTACAACACCGTCAACCACCCCAACTTTGGCCTGCTGTGCGACATCGGCAACTTCACCTGCGCCGACGAAAACCCCGCCACTGCCGTAGCCAGGGTAGCCCCCTACACCCGCTACGTCCATGCCAAAGACTTTATCATCAAGAACTACTACGATAATGACCCCGGCGAGGGCGCCTTCCAGACACGGGCGGGCAACTACCTGCGGGGCACCGTCATCGGCCACGGCAATGTGCCGGTAAAGCAGTGCCTGCATATCCTGAAAGCTGTCGGCTACGATGACACCATTGCCATTGAGTTCGAGGGCATGGAGCCCGCGTTGACCGCCATCCGCGTTGGCCTTGCCAACCTGAAGCGCTATTGGGAAGAGGCATAAGCCCCTAGCAGGGCTCTCCCCCATCGCGTGAACGCAACACAGGGAAACCGTTAAACTGCTGAACAGGAAGGGAGGACCCGGCCATTGTACCTGGGAACTCCCTTTCCCTTCTATTCTTGCACAGGAAAGGAACGGCGTTATGCTACGATTTGGAACCATTGGCTCCGGCTGGATTACGGAGGAGTATATCCGCGGGGCAAAAGACAGCGGGCTTTGGGAACTGGCCGCCGTGTACTCCCGGAACGCCCAGCGGGGCCAGGCCTTTGCCGAAAAGCACGGGGCCAAGCAGGTGTTTACGGACATAGAGGCATTTGCCGCCTGCCAGGAGCTGGACGCGGTCTATGTGGCCAGCCCCAACTATGCCCACTACAGCCATTGCAAGGCCCTGCTATCCCATGGCAAGCACGTCATCTGCGAAAAGCCCCTTTGCGCCCAGGCCGGTAAGGTGCGGGACCTGGTGGCTTTGGCAGAGGAAAAAGGGCTGGTCTTTTTGGAGGCCATCATGTTTATGCACCAGCCCCAGCGGCAGGTGCTGGAGGAGGCTTTGGCCCAGTTGGGCCCCATCTCCATGGCCCGGTTGGATTTCTGCCAGCGCTCCTCCAAGCTGGACCGCTACCTGGAAGGGGAACTGCCCAACATCTTCAACCCCCAAATGGAAACCGGCGCGCTGATGGACCTGGGGGTCTATTGCGTGTACCCGGCGCTGCACCTGTTCGGGCGGCCGGCGCGTTTCCAAATCAGCAGCCATATGCTGGACACCGGCGCGGACGGCAGCGGCATACTCACCCTGCAATACCCCGATAAGCTGGTGACGCTGGTCTACTCCAAGCTGGGCCAGGCCGGGGCCAACAGCGATTTCCAGGGCCCGGAAGGCACCGTGGCGGTAGAGTCCATCTCCCGGCTGGGGGGCATCAGCCTCTGGCGCAAGGACGGCACCACCCGGCAACTGCACGGGCAGGACGAGAAATATAAGCTGATGGGCTGGGAGGCCAAAGACTTTTACCGCTACATCACCCAACCGGAGGAGAGCCGGGAGGAATACGCCCGCTGCACCCGGCTGAGCCTGGAGGTGGCCGTGTTTATGGAAGAGGTACGCCACGCGGCGGGCATCCTCTTCCCCAGCGACAAAAGAGGTGAGGGCCAATGAAAAGGCGCCGCAAAATCATCCTGGCGGCGCTGGCCGTGCTGCTGGGGGTAGGCGTCCTTTTGCGGGCCACCAGCAGCCCGCTGGCCATGCTGCTGGGCGGTTACCGCCACGCTGTCACCATTGAGGAAGGGTTTGAATATACCGGCGGTACAACCGCCCGCTGGCGGGTGATCCTGGCAGAAAAAGACGGCGTGAACCGGCTGGCGCTGATGGAGCAGGGCTTTTTGGGCTTTTGGGGGCTGCCCACCGCCGCCAATCAGCTTAGCGGGGAGTACCAGGCCCTGGAGCACATCAGCTTGGTGACCGCGCCGGCCAGTTCAGCCTATTATGGGTATGACTATACCACTGTTGCCGACAATGACCGCCCGGAGAGCCACAAAAAAGTCCAGCAACATATCATGCGGTCAGACTGGTTCTATCACGGCGCCAACGCGGTGATGACCCTTGCGGTGCCGGAGGACGCGCTACCCAAAGACGCGGCGCTGCAAATCTATCAGGCCGGCCCCGAATACGTGCTGCACCTGGTGATGTACACCAAGGGTAGCGGCTCCTTTGACGGCGGTTTCCCGGCACTCTACCAGTCCCTGTTGGACAACGGCTGTATTGAATAAGAAAGAAGTCCCCGGTTTCTGCCGGGGACTTCTTTTGGTTACGCGTTCTCTACTGCCTCACGGAGGGCCTCGGTGCGGTTGGTCTTTTCCCAGGCCACGTCCAAATCCTCCCGGCCCATATGGCCGTAGGCCGCCAACTGGCGGTAGATGGGTCGGCGCAGGTCCAGTTCCTTGATAATGGCGGTGGGCCGCAGGTCAAAGACCTTTTTCACCGCCTCGGCCAGGCACTCATCGCTGACCGTGCCCGTGCCAAAGGTGTCTACCATTACCGAAACAGGCCGGGCCACGCCAATGGCATAGGCCAGCTCCACTTCAGCACGGCGGGCCAGGCCCGCGGCTACTATGTTTTTGGCCACCCAGCGGGCCGCATAGGCCGCAGAACGGTCTACCTTGGTGGGGTCCTTGCCGGAGAAAGCCCCGCCGCCATGCCGGCCGTAGCCGCCGTATGTATCCACAATGATCTTCCGGCCGGTCAGCCCGCTGTCGCCTACCGGGCCGCCGATCACAAAGCGCCCGGTGGGGTTGATGTAAATACGGGTCCGGCTGTCCACCAGCTCAGAGGGGATCACCGGCTTAATCACATACTTCACCATATCCTTCTTCAGCTTATCCAGCCGCACATTTTCGTCGTGCTGGGTGGAGATCACAATCGCGTCAATGCGCTTGACCTGGTCGCCGTCATACTCCACCGTCACCTGGGTCTTGCCGTCCGGCCGCAGGTATTTCAAGGTGCCATCCTTGCGCACCTGTGCCAGTTTCTTGGCCAGCTTATGGGAGAAGGAAATGGCCATGGGCATATATTCCGGGGTTTCGTCACAGGCAAAGCCGAACATCATGCCCTGGTCGCCCGCGCCTACCAAGCTGTTCTCGTCGGTTTCCCCGTTCTTTGCCTCCTGCGATTCATTCACGCCCATGGCAATGTCCGGCGACTGGGCGTCAATAGAGGTCAGCACCCCGCAGGTATTGCCGTCAAAACCGCAGGCAGGGTTGTCATAGCCAATCTCCTTGACCACCTCGCGGGCCACATTGGCAATGTCCACATAGCAAGTGGTGGAGATCTCCCCCATCACATGGATCACGCCCGTGGTGGCGGTGGTTTCGCAGGCCACGTGCGCAAGGGGGTCCTGGCTGATAATGGCGTCCAGCACCGCGTCGGAAATCTGGTCGCACACTTTGTCGGGATGGCCTTCTGTAACAGACTCAGATGTAAACAATTTCATAGTAAAACTTGCCCCTTTCACGATATTTGGCAGGATAAATCCTAACAAAAAGAAGGGCCGCTCGAAAAACGAGGGCCCCTATTACGCCTCATCTTTCGGGTGCTGGAAACCGGCCTGGCCGGTTCTCATCCGCAGGAATTAGCACCTTGCAACAGTCACACCGTTACAGGTTGCCGGGCATCACAGGGCCTGTCCCTCCGCCGCTCTTGATAAGGATTTATTCTGTTTTCTTTATTTTAGCATCAGAAAAGCCGTTTGTCAATAGGCTTGGCCACAAAAGGCGATGGCCGCCGTACAGGCCCCCACCACCCGGCCACTTTACCCCAAACAGAAACTGCATATAAACAATGGTTATCTGCCTATCCCTTCTGCTCTTCCTCCCGATGCCGGCGTTTCCACTCCTCTATTTGCCGCAGCCGTTCCCCATGGCGGGCCTCGCTCCCCTGGTTGGTGGGCACATAGTACCGCTTGTCCTTCAGTGCATCCGGCAGGCACTGCATGGTGGTCAGCTTGTCCTCGTAGTCATGGGCATAGCGGTAGCCCTTGCCGTAGTCCAGTTCCTTCATCAGCCGCGTGGGGGCGTTGCGGATGACCAGCGGCACCGGCTCGGCCAGCATTTTCTGCGCATCAGCGGCAGCAGCCATATAGGCGGCCTCCAACGAATTGGACTTAGGCGCCAGGGACATATACACAACCGCATGGGCCAGGTTGACGCTGCACTCCGGCATCCCGATAAAATGGCTGGCCTGGTAGGCCGCCACCGCCACCTCCAGCGCCCGGCTGTCCGCCAAGCCCACATCCTCACTGGCAAAGCGGATGACCCGCCGGGCCACATACAAGGGATCCTCCCCGGCCTCCAGCATACGCGCCAGCCAGTAGACCGCCGCGCTGGGGTCGCTGTTCCGCATGGATTTGTGCAGGGCAGAGATCAGGTTGTAGTGCTCTTCCCCATTCTTATCATACAAAAGTGACTTCTTGTTCACACATTGTTCGATAACCTCCATCGTCACCTGCACCTGATCCGCCTGGCGGGGGGCGTTCAGCACGATCATCTCCAGGGTACCCAAAGCGGTGCGGGCGTCACCGTTGGCAAAATTGGCCACCATAGCCAGCATATCATCGGTTATCTGCACATTCTGCCCGCCAAAACCCCTGGGGTCGTCTATGGCCCGGCGCAGCAGGCGGACCAGATCCTCCGTAGCCAGCGCTTGTAGCACAAAGACCTTGCACCGCGACAGCAACGCCGAGTTGACCTCAAAGGAGGGGTTCTCGGTGGTGGCGCCAATCAGCACAATGCTGCCCCGCTCCACAAAGGGCAAAAAAGCGTCCTGCTGCGCCTTGTTAAAGCGGTGGATCTCATCCACAAAAAGGATGGTGCGCTCGCCCAACAGCCGGGTCTGCTCCGCCTGGCCCATCACCTCTTTAATCTCCTTGATACCGCTGGTAACGGCGCTGAAATTGATGAAATTCGAGCGCGTCCGGCCGGCAATGATCCGGGCCAGGGTGGTTTTCCCCACCCCTGGCGGGCCCCAGAAGATCATAGAAGGCACTCGGTCCTGGTCGATCAGTTGCCGCAGCACCTTCCCCTCGCCCAGCAGATGGGCCTGGCCGGCAAACTCCTCCAGGTTCCGGGGGCGCATCCGCGTAGCCAGTGGGGTGTCTGCGGGGCTGGCCTCAAACAAAGTCTGCTGTCTCATCCCGTTCCTTCCTTCCTGTATGCAGATTTATATGCAGTTTTCCCCCCGTTGTTTTCCTTGCGGTAGCCGCTGGGCGAGCGCCCTGTGCGCAGCCGGAACACCTTTGCAAAGTAAGAGGGATCCGAAAACCCGGTTTTTGCCGCTGTGTCCGCCACCGACCACCCTGCCTGCAAATAGGAAAGGCTCCGGCCGATCCGATAATCCAGCAGGTAATCAAACAGCGACGCATCCATCTCGCGCTTAAAAAACCGGCAGCATTCGCTTTTGCACAAACCCACCTGCCGGGCAATTTCCTCCAGCGAAAGCTTTTCTGCATAATGTTCATGCAAAAAGGCCAAAATCGTCCGCAGCCGCCGCACTTTCTCCGAGTCCTCCGCCGGGCCGCTCTGCACCTGTTCCGCACAATTCTCATACAGCAGGCGCCAGGTTTCCGTCAGGTTTTTCTGCACATAAAGTTCATACAGGGGCTGTTTCTCCCTGCAAAGCCGGTATACCTCGTGCAGCAGCCCCAATACGTCCGCCTGCCAGGCAATGGACGGCAGCAGCAGTTTCGAGGCCACCGCGCGGCTTTCCACCAGCGGAAAGACATATTTGGCCCCCACCGTGCTGCCCTCAAACCCGGCCAGCAGCCGCGGGTGGAAGGTCAGCGATATGTAGTCGCAGTCACGGTCCGCCATACTGCCTGCGTGCAGGGCCCCGGCGTTACAAAAAAGCCCCTGCCCCTCCTCCAGCAGGTAATGGCGGTCATTGATCCGGTATTCCATACGCCCGGTAACTGCCAACGTAAATTCCACCTCGTCATGCCAATGCCAGGGGAAAAAGCCCGTGGGATAGGAGGAAATAGGCTTTTTATCCACATATACCGGAAATCCAAAGGTACCATGGGGTTTCAGTTCCCGATTTTTATCGTCCGTAAACAGTTCCATACGCATCCCTCTTTGCCCTATTATAATGGAAAGCGCCGGGAAAAGCAAGCCCGCAAATCATCTGCACATACTATCTTTTTTAGAACCGTTGCATTTGCCGACCATATCTGTTATAATAATATGCAGAAAAGGGGGCCCCATTATGAAAACCTATGACTACGCCTTTCTCAATATGATGCCGCTGCCCCAGGGCTTTGCTAGCCTTTTGCCGGCCCTCCGCCGGCTGGATTCCCTCTGCGCCCAACAACTGGCCCTCTCCCCCCAGCAGCGGGAAGGCGTCATACAAAAAGGTTGGGAGGCCGCCACCACAGGCGCTGCCTCCCTGGAAGATGTGCCCCCCGCTGCTTATGGACAAGCCCTGCAAGCCGTTAGCCAGCAGTTTGACGACATAGAGGCTACCAGGGAAGGCTTTTTGCAGCTAAACCGCCTCCTGCTGCCCAAGGGGGCCGCCGGGGCCTATGGCAGCACAGAAAAAAGCCAGGCCGCCGACCTGGCTTTTTCCGCTTATGTTTCCGCCGCAGAAGAGGCGGATGCTTTCCTGCTCATCCCCTGTATTACGTTGGATCTGCTCTGTACCGCGCCTTTCCCAAACGCGCCCGCCGGCACCGTGTTTTTGCTCGCCCGCCTGCTTTTATGCAAAGCGGGGTATACCATGTGCAGTTTCCTGCCTCTGGAGGCCATGATCCACCGCTACTTCTCCTTCTACCACCGGGCTTTTCAGGAATCCGCCCTATATTGGGCCGAGGGCCATAATGACTATCTGCCTTATATGCAGATCTTCCTCTCCCTGCTCTACCTGTCGTACCGGCAATGCCTCTCGTGGATACCCGCCCGGAAACGCACCAAGCGCGCCAGCATAGAGGAACTGGTCCTGAACCGGCAGGAGCCCATCTCCAAGTCAGACATCTGTGCCGCCCTGCCCATGATCAGCCCCACCACCGTAGAGGCGGTCTTGGGGTCGATGGTAAAAGCCGGCGCTATCCGGCGCATAGGCGGCGGGCGCGGGACTAAGTATCTTCCGGCTTAACCTGCCCCTTTCCGGCCCGTTTGCACAGTAGTTCAAAACTGCACAATCCTTCGGCCGCCCAACGGCAACCCCCACATACCGCCTGGAACTGGGGCCCTGTCAGGGTGCGCAGTTTTTCCATGGCGTCATCCCAGCTTAAAACCTGCCCCGGCCCTACCCCCAACACCTTTTGGGCCACTGTGTCCCTGCGCTGCACATCCTCCGTACCCAACGCGCAGCCACCGTCCGTTTCCCGGTTGGGGCAAGCCCCGCAAATGGCGTCCTGCCCCCCGCACAGTTGTAACTCTTCGCCGGCCTGGAATCCTTCAATCAAGCGCCCCATATTCTCGGCAAACCGGCCGTCATAGCCATGCCCGGAAAACAGCGTCATACAGAAGAGATGGTGCCCCCGCACCTGTTTCATGCCAGGCCCCCTATCCCGGCCCGTTTCAGGCTGGCCCCAATGCCAACCGCCGCAAAATATGCCAGCACCACAGAGATCACATCCTTGACCAGATACGGGGCCGAGGCGATGAAAAACGCCTGGGTAAAGGGCGTGTCCATGACCGCCGCAAACTGCACAACGCCGCAGATATGGCAGACGGCAAGGCCCGCCATGCCCAACAGGGCAGCCATCACCTTGTTTTTAGCCTGCGCCCCCAGCCCACACAGCAGGGCCATGAGCAAAAACCCCCACAAAAAGCCGCCCGTCACGCCTACAAACGAGCCAAACCCGCCGCTGAACCCTGCCAGCACCGGTACGCCCACCGCCCCAAGGGCCAGGTAGACCGCCACCGCAGCCGTCCCCATGGCAGGGCCCAGCACACAGCCGCACAGGGCCACGGCAAAGGTCTGCAACGTTACCGGCACGCCGCTGGGCAAGGGGATGCTGATCTGGGACAGCACCGCCAGTACCGCCGCTAAAACCCCCGTGCACACCATTTTCTGCATATTGTTTTTCCATTCCAGTTTCATAGGTTTCCCCTTTCTATTTGTGCAGATTTTTTTGCAAGCTCTCCTTTACCACAGACACTTCCCCGGCCCCAAACACCTTGGTGCTGCCGTCCGGCAGTTTTACCAGCAGATGGGCCTGGTCGTCAATACCTGTCACGGTGCCCTCCCAGGTGCAGTCCCCTTGCTGGAAACAGATCTCCATCCCCGTAAGCAATGAGCGCTCCCGGTATTCCCGCATATAGGCCTGCCGCGGCATCGCCCGGTAATAGGCAAAAAAGCGGTTAAGTATTGCCCCTGCCAGGCGGGCCCTGGCCCCTGCTGGGGGCGGCTCGGCAAAAATAGCCCCTGCCACCCCCTGCAACTCGGCCGGAAACCCGCCCGGCGGCTCCTGCAAGTTCACCCCCATGCCCAATACGGCGTAGTTAAGGCTGCCGTTTTCAAAATCAATGGCGGCCTCGGTCAAAATGCCGCAGACCTTTTTGCCATGCAGGTAGACGTCGTTCACCCACTTGATCTGGCTCCGCTCGCCGGTAACCCGGTCAATGGCCCCGGCCACAGCCACAGCCGCCGCTGTGGTAATGGCCAATGCCTGCTCCGCCGGGAACTTTGGCCGCAGCAGCACGCTCATATAAAGGCCCGTGCCTTTGGGCGAATGGAAACTGCGTCCCAGCCGGCCCTTGCCCTTTTCCTGCCGTTCCGCAATGATCACCATCCCTTCCCGGCCACCCCGCTCGGCCAGGGTTTTCAGCACCGTGTTGGTAGAGCTCACCGACTCCCGCACCTCAATGGCCACATCCGCCACCCCGCTGTCCAAGTGGCGGCGGACATTCTCCGGGCTAAGCACATTGCTCTCTGACACCAGCCGGTAGCCCTTGTTGGTGGTGGCATCGATCTCATACCCTGCCTGCCGCAGCTTTTGTACCGCTTTCCAAACAGAATTCCGGCTGATCTGCAACCGTTCCGCCATTTCTTCGCCGGAAACCGCGTTGGGGTTATCCTGCAACAGTTGTAAAACCTGCTCGGCAACTTGCATAGGGCGCCTCCTTCCTGGTTGATTTCCCTTTCAGCCCCTATACTACCATAGGCTTTTGGCATTGTCAACTTCCTTTTGCCTATTCAGGTGACAATCTCCCGCCCCACCACGCCGCCTGCCGCTACATAAACGCCCCCACAACAAAAAGCCGCCCCCACCGGGACGGCTTTCTGCTATTTGTTCCCCTTCTCCCCTTTGTTGGGCTCTCCCCCATGGCACAGGGCGCTGTGGGGGCATTGGCCGCAGCCACAGCTACAGCCCCCCTCCCCTCTCCTGCGCCTGCGGATGCCCCGCACCACAATGGCGGCAACCACCGCCCCAATCCCCACCGCAATCACAATCGTCGGCAGGTTGATCACAGTCGCCAACAACACAGGCTATCCCTCCTTATTTTTCCGCCGCGGCAACCGCGCGCACAGCCAGGTGATCTTCATACTTGTTCCGGCGGGCCATCAGGTAGGCCACCGCCCCCAGCGCCAGCAGCGCGGCCCCAGTCCCCAGGCCAAACCCTGCCGTAAAGGCCGTGCCTATTTGGTACGCCACAAACGCCGCCACATAGGCAAATCCGCACATATAGCCAATGGCCCCCAGGGTCCATTTCCAACTGTTCATCTCCCGTTTAATCGCGCCCATGGCCGCAAAGCAGGGGGCGCACAGCAGGTTAAAGATCATAAAGCTGTAAGCCGCCACAGGGGTGTATGCCAAGGCAATCTCCTCGCTGAGGTTTCCGGCGTGCAGCACGCCCAGGGTAGACACAACCTCTTCCTTGGCGATCAACCCCGTCAGGGTAGCCACCGCAGCCTGCCAGGTACCAAACCCCAGCGGGGCAAAAACCACCGCCACGGCCGAGCCCACCATTGCCAGCAAAGAGGCTTCGTTGTCCTCCACCATCCCAAAGGCGCCGTCCGTAAAGCCAAAGCCTTGCAAAAACCACAGGGCCACGCTGGAGGCCAAAATCACCGTACCCGCCCGCTTGATAAACGACCAGCCCCGCTCCCAGGTAGCCCGCAGCACATTACCTGCCGTGGGCACATGGTAGGCGGGCAGCTCCATCACAAAGGGGGCCGGGTCCCCGGCAAACCATCGGGTCTTTTTCAGTATAACCCCGGAGATCACAATGGCCGCCACACCCATAAAATATGCGGAAACCGCCACCCATGTGCTGCCCCCGAACAGCGCCCCCGCAAACAGGGCGATAATGGGCATTTTCGCGCCGCAGGGCACAAAGCAGGTGGTCATAATGGTCATCCGGCGGTCCCGCTCACTCTCAATGGTGCGGGAGGCCAAAATGCCCGGCACACCGCAGCCGGTGCCCACCAGCATGGGGATAAAACTCTTGCCGGAAAGCCCGAACTTGCGGAACACCCGGTCCATAATAAAGGCGATCCGGGCCATATAGCCCACGTCCTCCAACACAGACAGCAGCAGGAACAGCACCAGCATTTGGGGCACAAAGCCCAGCACAGACCCCACGCCCCCTATTATACCATCCAAAATCAGCCCGCACAACCAATCCGCGCAACCAATTTCCTCCAGCCAAGCCCCCACCAGGGTAGGAATGCCCTCCACCCACAGGCCATAGGCATGGGGGTCAGGCTCCTCCACAGCCAAAGCGGCGGTATACGCAGCCGGGCCGGCGGTTTCGGTCAGGGTTTCCCCGGTTTCCTCCTGATAGAAATATACCGGGGTTTCCAGCCCGGCCGATACCGCCTCTTGGGGCGTCATCCCCGCCTCGGCCGCGGCGCTCTCAAAGCCCTCTATCACCGTTGCCGCATCCGCAAAAGCCCCTGCTGCCTCCTCCCAGGCTTCACCGCCGCCCCAAAGGAACCAGCCCTCCCCAAACAGGCCGTCATTGGCCCAATCCGTGGCCATGGTCCCCACCGAGATCCCCCAGCCCCCCATCGCAATGGCATAGGTCAGGAACATCACCGCCACAAAAATCGGCAGCGCCAGCACACGGTTGGTAACGACCCGGTCGATTTTATCCGAAACCGACAGGCTGTGACGGGCCGCCTTTTTCTTCACCGACCGGCCCACTACGCCGCTGATATAGCTGTAACGCTGGTTGGTGATGATGCTTTCCGCATCATCCTCCCACTCCTGCTCGCACCCGGCAATATACCCTTCCAGTTGCTCCCACAGCCGGTTGTCCAACGCCAATTCTTCCAGCACTTTTTCGTCCCGCTCAAACACCTTAATGGCATACCAGCGCAGGTAGTTCTGGCTAACTTTCTGGGAGATAGACGCCTCAATTTGGGCAATGGCCTGCTCCACGCTGCCGGTAAACACAGTGGGCGGCCCACCCGCCGGGTTTTCCCTGGCCAGCCCGGCCGCCTTTCGGGCTGCCTCCAGGCCCCCCTCCCCTTTCAGGGCGCTCATTTCCACCACTTGGCACCCCAGGGCCTCCCCCAGCTTTTTCACGTCGATGCTGTCCCCGTTCCGGCGCACCAGATCCATCATGTTCACCGCCACCACCACCGGCAGGCCCAGTTCAATCAACTGGGTTGTCAGGTACAGGTTCCGTTCTATGTTGGTCCCGTCCACAATATTCAGTATAGCGTCCGGCCGCTCGTTGACCAGGTAGCTGCGGGCCACCACTTCCTCCAGCGTATAGGGCGAAAGGGAGTAGATGCCCGGCAGGTCCTGTATCACCACCGCCCGGTCCCCCTTCAGCCGGCCTTCTTTCTTCTCTACCGTCACCCCTGGCCAGTTGCCCACATACTGGCTGGCCCCTGTCAGCGCGTTAAACAGCGTTGTCTTGCCACAGTTCGGGTTCCCAGCCAGCGCAATCTTGATGTCCATGTACCATTGCCTCCTGTTAATTAGTTTTAGCTAACTTTTTTGTAGGACGATAGCCGCCTACGCAATTTCAATCATCTCTGCATCCACCTTACGCACCGAAAGCGCATACCCGCGCACACACAGCTCCATAGGGTCCCCCAGCGGGGCCACTTTGCGCACCAGAATCTCCACCCCTCTGGTGATCCCCATGTCCATAATCCGGCGTTTCACCGCCCCCTCCCCGTGTAGTTTGACCACCTGCACGGTATCGCCTACGTTTGCCTCTTTCAGGGTTTTCATACCCATCATCCTTTCTTAAATCAAAATACGGTTCGCCATGGTGCTGTCCAACGCCACCCGGCTGTCCTTTACCTGTAAGATCAAGTTGCCCGCCAACCGGCTGACCACCGTTACGGCGCCGCCCACCACAAACCCCCGTTCAGCCAAGTGCCGGCGCACCTCTTCTTTCGCCGGTTACGCACCCGCACCCCATCGCCCGCCTTTGCGCCCGACGGGGTTTCACGCCGCCTCCTCTCCTAAATCAAAATACGGTTCGCCATCGTGCTATCCAACGCCACCCGGCTGTCCTTTACCTGTAAGATCAAGTTGCCCGCCAACCGGCTGACCACCGTTACGGCACCGTCCACCACAAATCCCCGTTCAGCCAAATGCCGGCGCACCTCTTCTTTCGCCGGTTACGCACCCGCACCCCATCGCCTGCCTTTGCGCCCGATGGGGTTTCACGCCGCCTCCTCTCCTAAATCAAAATACGGTTCGCCATGGTGCTGTCCAACGCCACCCGGCTGTCCTTTACCTGTAAGATCAAGTTGCCCGCCAACCGGCTGACCACCGTTACGGCACCGTCCACCACAAACCCCCGTTCAGCCAAATGCCGGCGCACCTCATCCTTACCGGTTATCTTGCGGATAGCCACCGTTTCACCGGGTGCAGCCATGGTTAAAGGTATCATAGGTATTTTCCTCCTTTTTCGTCTGTTTTTACCCGTATACTATCCCTGTATGACCTTGGGAATTAGCCTAAACTAATCCACGATTAGTTATCTCTAACCCCCTATATAGTTTATCCTAACTGGCCGCATTTGTCAAGCAAAATGCATATTTTCTTCCCAATTTTTTCAAAAAGCAAAGCCACAACCCAAGGGGGTCCCCCCTCTGGTTGCGGCTCATGCCCGGCACATCTACACTTAACTTAGCAGTTGTTTCTGCACTTTCTCAAACCCAATACGCCCAATCGTATCGGCAAACCGCTCGCCCTGCTGGCCCTGGTCGCGGAAGAGGGCAATGGCCCGCTCAATCACGGTCATAACCTCCTCTTCGCTGGTAAGCAGCTTGTCCAAAAACCTTCCCTGGGCCACTTTTTTGCCCCAGCGCCCGCCAATATAGACCTTATAGCCCGGCACATAGTCCTCAAATGCCTTAAAGGGGCATCTATTCAGGCAGCGGCCACAGTGGTTGCACTGGGCATCGTCAATAAGGACCTTGCCGTTCTCTACCTTCGGCACATGGATCGGGCAGTTTTTCTCGATCTGGCAGACCTTGCACCCCCGGCACTTTTCCAAATCCACCACAGGTACCCGCTGCCCCACAATGCCCAAGTCGTTCAAGTCGGGTTTCACGCAGTTGTTCGGGCAGCCACCCACGGCAATTTTAAACTTATGGGGCAGTTTCACATCATGCCAGCCCTCATAAAACCGCTGGTGTATCTTCTCCGACAGGTCAAAGGTATCAATCAGGCCATACTGGCAAGTGGTGCCCTTGCAGGAAACCACTGGGCGCACCTTGGCCCCTGTACCGCCGGTTTCCAACCCGTGCTCCTTTAAAAACGCCCGCAGGGGCTCAATATTCTCAAAGGGTACCCGCTGGATTTCCGCCGTTAAACGCACAGTCAGGGTCACTTCCCCACTGCCAAACCGTTCGGCAGCCTCGGCCACAACGGCCAATTCCTTACCGGTTATTTTGCCGTTATGGGTAATAACCCTGCCGTTAAAGCAGTCCGGGGTATTCTTGTCCCACAAAAAGCCCAGGGCCTTTACCCTGGCAATTTCTTCGGCAGAAATAGCCGGTTTCTTTGTTTCATGCAGCATAGTTTCAACTCCCCTAGATTGTGTAGATGTCTACCTATTGATTATACCCCTTGAAAACGGGAAAGTCAACAGAACCTGCCTGATCAGTCAAAAGCGTACAGGCTGTCCCCCACAAACTGTAGTTGGCAGCCCCGGCGGGTCTGCCGCAGCACCTGGAACACATGGTAAAAGTCCGGGTAAGGGCTAACCAGTCCCATCACCCCAAAACCGAACAGGAACCCGTTCAGCCCCAGCCAGCCGGGGGGCGTCACCAGGAACAGCAGCAGTGGAACCACCCCCAGTACCGCCGGCAGCAGGGCCATAAGGATAAACCTGCCCCGGCTGAGGGGATAGGAAACCAGCGCCACTGCCGCCAGGGCCTTGGGGTAAATGCCGATACCCACCACCGCCTCTCCGGGGTAAGGCAGGGCATGGAGCAACTCGTGGAGTAAAAGGCCCGGAAGGCCTACGCACGTCCCCACCGCCACCCACACCGGGCTAACAGGTAAACGCCCCCCAAAAAAGGTTTTGCAGAACATGGCCATAAAAATCAGCCCAAAAGGCAGCGGCAGAAAGGCCGCCGCTTTCCCCATCAGCCCAGCGGTAGAGCGGGGCATCTCCAGCCTGGCCGCATGGGTAGGCAAGGTGCCTTGCAGGTATATGCCCGGATCATCCCGGATAATCCCTAACCATTTGATCTGTGGCACAGCTTATGCCTCTACTTTTACGCCGCCACAGCCACGAACCGACAGCACATAGCAGCTACCCTTGCCAAAGACTTTCTCCATGCCTTCCCGGTAACTTTCCAGCAGGTCAAAGGGCACATACGCCTGGATGGTGCCTGCAAAGCCGCCGCCATGTACCCGGCAGGCGCCCCGACCCTGTAGATAAAAGGCAGAAACCGTCAGCGCCAGGGTGATACCCTGCTCTTCCGGGTGCGCCGAGGAGAATACGTTCTGCAACCGCTCCTGAGAGGAACGCCCGGAGGCCTGTACCATCCCCAGGAACCTGTCGAACGCCCCTGCCTTCAGGGCCTCTGCCTCCTCATGGGCCAAACGGTCGTCGTCAAAAAAGTGCATAGCCCGCAGCACAGCCCGGTCATTGACCGCCTTGCGCAATTCCACCAGGCTACCGTAGAAGTCCCGCTCATCCACCTCCCGCAGGAACTCCTTGCCAAAGTACTTGGCAACCGCTTTCATCTCCTGCGGGATAGCAGCGTAATCCGGGGTCAGGTCGGCATGGTTGCCGCCGGTATCCACCACACACAGGGCGTGGCCGTAGGCGTTCAGGTCAAAGTCCACTTTTTCGATCACAGGCTTAGCGGGATCCGCAAAATCCATCGCCGTTACGCTCCCCACCGAGGCCGCCATTTGATCCAGCAGGCCGGAGGGCTTGCCAAAGTAGACATTCTCCGCATATTGGGCAATTTTGGCTGCCTCTACCGGATCGATCTTGCCGTCATTATAGAGATGGCTGATGACCGTGACCACCAGTATCTCAAAAGCCGCTGAACTGGAAAGCCCCGAACCCTTGAGCACCCGGGTTTGGGTAAAGCACTCAAACCCGCCTATCTGGTAGCCCAACTCTTTGCAGCGGGACAGGATGCCCCGTATAATGGCCTGGGAACCGCTGGATTCCTTGCGGGGGGCCAGTTCCGCAAGATTGACCGTATCCATACGGGGGTATTCCACCGAACGCAGCCTGGCGGTGTTGTCCTCCGTCTTCCGGGCCATACCCACAATATCTAGGTCAATGGCTGCGGCCAAGACCCGCCCATGGTTATGGTCCGTATGGTTGCCGCCGATCTCCGTACGTCCCGGCGCGCTGAAAAAAGCGCTGTCCCGGTCATCCCCGAAAGTTTCTATAAACCCCTTGCGTATCTCCTCGTACCGGGCAGCTTGTTCTTGCCAGCGGTCGCCGTATAATTCCTTTATATTGATCGTCATGTTTCTTCCTCCATTCGGTTATGCGGGGTGGTTTGATTGCCTATTCTGTTTCTGCCAGCATAGCCAGCAGTTCTTCCTCGCTCAGCACCTGCACACCCAGTGCCTGGGCCTTCTCCCATTTACTACCAGGATCCGTGCCGGCCAGCAGGTAAGCCGTTTTCTTTGACACCGACCCGGTCACTTTGCCTCCGTGTTTCTGTATCAATTCTGTGGCCTCCTTACGGCTGAGGCTGGGCAGCGTGCCGGTAAGCACAAAGGCTTTCCCTGCCAGTGCCGTCCCTTTCTGCTCTGGTTCGCGTGCCTGCATATTGACCCCCAGCGCTGCCAGCCGGGACACCAACTCTCTCGCCGGTTCCTGATGGAAAAAGTCCCGCAAGGACATGGCCATATCTACACCAATGCCGTCAACCTGGGCAATGCGGCACTGGGCTGCCTGTTTTTCTTCATCCTCCGCGCCAGGGGGAGGCACTTCCCCGGCAGCCTCCATCAGCGCCGCCATACTGGTGAAATGCCCGCAAAGCTGCTGGGCCGCTTTTGCCCCGATATGGGGGATGCCCAAGGCAAATACCAGCCGGTACAGGTCATTCCCCTTTGAGCGCTCTACCGCTGCCAACAGGTTTGCCGCCGATTTCTTCCCCATGCGCTCCAGCCCGGCCAACTGCTCTTCGTCCATGCTGTACAGGTCGGCAGGGGACTGTACGATCTTCTCCCTGGTAAGCTGCTCTAACAATGCCGGGCCCAACCCGTCGATATCCATAGCGTCCCGGCTGGCAAAATGGATCAAATGGCGCAACAACTGGGCCGGGCACTGGGGGTTGGTGCAGCGAACCGCCGCCTCCCCCTCTGCCCTGGAAACCCGTTCCCCGCAGGAGGGACAGGTTTCCGGCAGCAAAAAGGGGTGGGAACCCTCCGGGTTTTCCACAACTGCCACCACTTCGGGGATAATTTCCCCCGCCTTGCGCAGGATAACCCGCGAACCGACCCGCACATCCTTCTCGGTGATAAAGTCCTGGTTGTGCAGCGTGGCCCGGCTGACGGTGGTACCGGCCAGCGTTACCGGGTCAAACACCCCTGTGGGGGTCAGCACCCCGGTGCGGCCCACGTTGACTTCGACCCCCAGCAAGGTGGTTTCTTTCTCTTCCGGCGGGTATTTGAAGGCCTCCGCCCAGCGGGGGAATTTGGCTGTGCTGCCCAATTCCTCCCTTTGGGCGAAATTGTCCACCTTTACCACAGCGCCGTCAATGGGGAAGTCAAAATCCCCCCGTTTGTCGCCGATCTCCCGGATAAAGCGGATGATCTCCCCCATATCCCCCGACCGGAAGTACATAGGCGGCACCGTAAACCCCAATGCCCGCATCCGCTCCAGGGATTGCGCGTGCCCGGTAAATGCCTCGCCCTGGGCCTGCAACACATTGAACACAAAAATGTCCAGCTCCCTGCCGGCGGTGATCTTCGGGTCCTTCTGCCGCAGCGAGCCGGCCGCAGCGTTGCGGGGATTTTTAAACGGCTTTTCCTCCAGCAGTTCCTGGCGTTCGCACAGCCGTTGGAAACCGGAATCAGACAAATACACCTCGCCCCGCACCTCCAAAAAGGGGACCGGCTCTGTCAGCCGCTTAGGGACCGTGCGGATTGTGCGGATGTTCTCCGTAACATCCTCGCCGGTAACGCCGTCACCCCTGGTAGAGCCCCGGGTGAATACCCCGTCAACATACTCCAGGGCCACGGAAAGGCCATCGAACTTGGGCTCTACCACATACGCCGGCCCACTGACCGCCTCACGGACACGGCGGTCAAAATCCCACAATTCCTCCTCCGAGAAGGAATCATGCAGGCTTTCCAGCGGCACCTGATGAACCACCGGGGCAAAGGTATTATAGACAGGCCCCCCCACCTTTTGGGTCGGGGAATCCTCCGTTATCAACTCTGGGAAAAGCCCCTCCAGTTCTTCCAGGCGCCGATAAAGCCGGTCATATTCAAAATCGCTGATTTCCGGGTCGTCTTCGGTATAGTATTTCCGGCTGTGGTAGCTGATCTGCTCCCGCAGCGTCCGCAGTTCCTGTTCCGCAGCTTTTTTTTCCATAATGTCCTCGTGCTTTCTGTTTTGGGTTGGATTGCGCCGGTTAAGGCTGCCTTTGGCGAATCAAGGGGCTTTCTGGGGCAACCTTTTGCGCTGTTTCAAGCTTTGTGGGGCCGTTTGGCCAGTACTCGCTTGGCCATGATAGTTATTGGGTTATTATTCCTTGTTTTTGGCCTTATTATTAGGTTTTCCGCCCTCACCTCTGTAAGCGCATGGTTTTACACTTTATCTGGCTGAAAGCGGCCGTTTCAGGGCGAAAATCTCAGCATCTTTGCCTTACCCAATCACTTTGGGATGAAACTACGATTGGTTCCGCACGGTGCCGCCAGTCATAAGTTTCGGCACCTCGCCTACCACCATAGTTTCCGCTAGCACTGTGGTGGTTTCAGCCTCCACGGCGGTTTCAAACCGCCTGGATTGGGAATAGGCACGGGCCCGCACCGTTAGGGTGAGCCGGTGGCAGGTCTGATTCAACCCCGCGCTGGTAAAGTCCGTGGAGAACTCCGCCACCGCCGAACCCTCCAGTTGCAGCTTGATGGGCACTGGGAATCCCCGGCCGTTCAGCAGGCCCACGCCGGTCAAGCTGCCTACAGGCACATAGGCGGTAGCCCGCCCCCGCAGCGTTTTGGAAAGCCGCTCCAGCACCCCGGCTTTTAGCCGGTTCAGCCGTTCCGGGTCCGCACTTACCAACGTAACCTGGCCGTCCTGTTGGCGTTCTACCGTGACAAAGGGGGATGGATCCGTAGCCAGTTCTGCCTCTACCGCCTTTGTCACACAGTCCAGTATGTACCCCCTGGCAGCCTCCTGGGTCAGTTCGGGGGAAATAGCTGAAAGCGCCAGCTCTGAAAAAGCCGCCGCTCCCAGCAGAACCGCCGCCAAAAGGAACAACACCCTGGGCAGTTTCCTTCTCCCCTGCCTGTACCGGCGGGGAGGTCTTCTCTTTATGTATAGCATGGCGCCACCTCCATGCTATACTACGCAAAAACGCTCCGTTGTGCGAAAAGGCGGCTCGGCCACCTACCGGTCAGGCTCTAGTTTTAGATCCCGGCGGCCTCAGGCAAGCATTGCCCGCAGCCGCCGGAGGGTTTCTGCCACCGGCAAGCCTACAATGTTCGGGTAGTCGCCGCTGATGCCCTGCACCAGCATGACCCCTACCCCTTCTATGCCATAGCCTCCTGCCCGGCCGGTGGATTCCCCCATCGCCACATACGCGGCAATCTCCTCCTCGGCCAGCGGATAAAAGGTCACATCCGTCACCTGGTGGAACACCTGGGTCTGGCCCCGCGCCACCAGGCAAACGCCGGTGTAAAGCTTATGGGTGCGCCCCGAAAGCCGCCGGAGAGTAGCCCTTGCCGCCTGGTCATCCTCTGGCTTGCCAATAATCATACCGTCGATGCTCACCACAGAATCGGCAGCGATCAGCAGGCGGTCCGGGCACAGCGGGGCTACAGCCTCGGCCTTGCGGCGTGCCAGGCACTCCACGGTTTGGACAGGCGTATACCCCTCCGGTACCTCTTCATCCACGCCGGAAACCATTACTTCTATGCTGACCCCCGCCTGTTCCAGCAGCATTTTCCGGCTGGGGGACTGGGAGGCCAGCACCACCGTTTCCTCAATCCTCAAAGCCATTGGGGTTCATCCGCTGCCAGCGGAGGGTATCGGCACACATATCGTCTACGTTCTTTTTGGCCTCCCAGCCCAGTTCCCGTTTCGCCAGGGAGCAGTCCGCATAGCAGGTGGGGATATCGCCCGGACGGCGGGGATCAATTACATAGGGGATCTCCTTGCCAGCCGCCTTGGAGAAGGCCGCGATCATCTCCAGTACCGAGCAGCCTTTACCCGTACCCAAGTTGTAGACCTTCAACCCACAGGGCTTGTCTTTAAACAGTTGCAGGGCAGCCGCGTGGCCCTCGGCCAGATCCACCACATGGATATAGTCCCGCACACCGGTGCCGTCCGGCGTGGGATAGTCATTGCCATAGATATGCACCTTCTCCAGCTTGCCCACCACGGTTTGGGCAATATAGGGCGCCAGATTGTTGGGGATGCCGTTGGGATCCTCGCCGATCAGCCCGCTTTCATGGGCGCCCACCGGGTTAAAGTACCGCAATAACACCGCGCTGAACCCCGGATGGGCATACACATAGTCTGTCAGGATGTGCTCGATCATCAGCTTGGTATTGCCATAGGGGCAAGCCGCGCTGCTAGGCAGGGTGAAGTCCTCCCGGATAGGTACCGTGGCCGGTTCCCCATAAACTGTGGCCGAAGAACTGAAAATGATGTTGTTGACATTCTGTTCCGCCATCACTTTCAGCAGCACCAAAGTGGAGTTTAAGTTGTTGTCATAATAACGCAACGGCTGGGCCACCGATTCGCCTACGGCCTTCAGCCCGGCAAAGTGGATCACTGCCTGGGGCTGCTCCTTGACAAACGCCTCCCGCAGCTTTTCCTCGTCCCGTACGTCGCACTCATAGAACGCCGGCTTTTTCCCGGCAATCTCCCCTACGCGCTCCACCGCAGCCTTTTTGCTGTTGCTCAGGTTGTCTACAATCGCCACCTCATGGCCCTGCTGCAAAAGCGTAACTACCGTATGGCTGCCAATGTACCCCGCGCCGCCAGTCACCAGAATTTTCATAAATGACCCCACCTTTCGGTTATTTTGCGGGAGTTTCCTCCCACTGCAAATATTATAGGCAATCAACGCCAAAAATTCAAGGATTTTCAAGCAATCCATCAATATAGTTCGTAAAATGCTCAAAATAGTTTGCATGGGACAGGAGATACTATTGCCTGTGGATACAAGCGCGGAAAAATGCTGTGGCAGGCTGTTCAGCACGGCCGCGCCGCGGAAAAAACACAAGGGAGTGTGGCATTTTATGAGCAAGGACGGGATGCTGTTCTTGGCCGGTAGCTGTGCCTATCCAACTCTGGAAATGGCCTGGCGGGGGCACACGCACTGTTCTATGGCGTTGGCCGGCGGGGTATGCCTGTGCCTGATAGACTGGGTGTGCTGTGGCCGGTTGGCCGGTAAAAGCCTTTTCACCCGGTGCCTGGCCGGGTCAGGGCTGATTACGGGGGTTGAACTGGCCGCAGGGCTGGTTGTCAACGGCGCCCTGGGGCTGGGGGTGTGGGACTACTCGGATATGCCGTTGAACCTGCTGGGGCAGGTCTGCCTACCCTATTCGGCCCTATGGTTTGGGCTGACCCTGCCCGCAATGGCCCTGTGCCGGCTATGCCAGCAGGCAGATCTGGTATAAAGCTTACCGAAAAAAGCGCACCCACCGTGTGGGGTGCGCTTTTTAATTGAAAACCTTTAGATAGACAGCCTGGCGGAAACCCGGTACAGGTTTTCGTCAAAAATACGGGGCATATTCAAGGCCTCCGTAATGTCGAAGTCTACCACCTGCTCGCCCTTAAGGGCAACAACACGGTTGGAGGCGCCGTTATTCAGCAACTCCACCGCGTGGAAACCCATACGGCTGGCAACCACACGATCCCGCAGGGTGGGGGAGCCGCCCCGCTGTACATGGCCCAATACCGTGGCCCGGCTCTCAATGCCGGTAGCAGCCTGGATGCGCTCGGTGAGTTCCTGGGTATGGCCTACCCCCTCGGCCACCACGATTATGTAATGGCGCTTGCCGGTCTGCTGGGCAGCTTTCATCCGGTCAACAATATCCCGCTGGAAATCATAGGGAACTTCGGGCACCAGCGTAGTCATAGCGCCTACGGCAATGCTGGTGTGCAGAGCAATGTCCCCGCAACGGCGGCCCATAACCTCTACCACACTGCAACGGTCGTGGGACTCCGTGGTATCACGGATGCGGTCGATCATCTCCATCGCGGTGTTCAGCGCCGTGTCATACCCAATGGTATAGTCGGTGCAGGCGATGTCGTTATCAATCGTACCCGGTACGCCGATGCAGGAAATGCCCGCGCCGCACAGATCCCTGGCCCCACGGAAAGAACCGTCGCCGCCAATAACGACGACCCCTTCAATGCCTTTCTCCCGGCAGAACGCCGCTGCCTTCTCCACGCCCTCGGCGGTGTTGAACTCCGGGCTACGGGCCGTGAACAGGGACGTGCCGCCATGCTGGATGATATCGGACACGCTGCGCATATTCATCTCTTTCACATCGCCGTTCAGCAGGCCGTTATAGCCGCGCATTACGCCGTATACCTTCATGCCGAAGGAAATACCGCTGCGCACCACCGCTCTGACGGCCGCGTTCATACCAGGGGCGTCGCCCCCGCTGGTCAATACTGCTATTGTTTTGGCTCCCATATTTTGCTACCTCCAACTTTATCCAGGCCCCAGGCCCAGACTGTTACAGTTTCATACCCTAATTATATCAAATATTCGGGAATTATCAAGGGGGGAAACAATATTTTACTGCTCCCATAGCATTTTCCCCTTCATTTCCCCTATGGCGTGGCCACATATTTGATGTTTTCCTGCCCCAGCAGCTTTTCCAGCGCCTCCACTAATGGACGGTTTACATCAAGGCGGTACCGGGGCGGGGCCTTTACCATCTTGCCGCTGTCTTTGAAGAGGATGTACAGGTCGCTGCGCCCTTCGCTGAATATATCGGCATACTGCATCGCCTTGCGGTACAGTGGATCCCCCTGGGACTCCACCCGCAGGTATAGCCCTGGACGGACGTTTTTGCGGGGAGCACCCTCCCCTGTTTCCCCCGGTTTGGGGGGCGTAGCGGCTTTTTCGCAGATAAGCTCAGGCGCCTTGTTCTCCTGGAAACTGAGGCGGCCCTCTATTTCCACGGCCGCGCCCTCATAAAGAAGGTTGCCATACTCCTCCAACATACTGGGGAATGCCAGCCCCGTAATAGCGCCTGTCATATCCTCCAGAGTGACAAAGGCCATTGTCGCCCCTGATTTCGTGGCCTTGCGGCGCATAGAGGTGACGATCCCCAGCACAGACAGCCTCTGCCCGTCCTGGTACCGCGCCATACCCGCCTCGCTGTTTTCCGCGCTTTGCAGGATATCGCCGGTTCTGGCATACCGCCCGGCCGCATATAGCCCGGCATAGCCGGACATGGGATGCCCGGTCAGGTACATACCGGTCACTTCCTTTTCCATCGCCAGCTTATCCATCGCGGAAAAATCTTCTGCTTTGTCCAGCACGGGCTCCCCCACCGCCGAAGTTTCTCCAGGTGTATCAAAAAAGCCCACCTGCCCTTCCAGATTCCGCCGCTTATCCTCCTCCAAAGCACCCAATATCTGCTCTACTGCCAACAGCATCTCACGGCGGTTATGCCCCAGGCCGTCCAGGGCCCCGCATTTCACCAGGCTTTCAATGGCCCGGCGGTTCATTTCCTTACCGGCCATGCGCTTGCAAAAATCATAAAAAGAGGTAAAGGGTCCGTTAAGCTGGCGTTCCTGTTCCATCCGGGCGATCACGCCCCGCCCCAGGTTTTTTACCGCGGCCAGCCCAAAACGGATGCTCTCCCCATCCGCCGTAAAACCAACACCGCTGAAGTTAATATGCGGCGGCAGTACCGCCAGCCCCAGGCGCTTGCACTCTTCGGTGTATTCGGCAACCTTAACGGTATACCCCAGCACACTGGAAAGCAGGGCGGCCATGTACTCTTGTGGGTAATGGCACTTAAGATAGGCCGTTTGATAAGCCACATAGGCATAGGCTGCCGCGTGGGATTTGTTAAAAGCATAGGACGCAAAATCCTCTATCTCTTTGAACAGCACCTCTGCCGTAGCACGGTCCACCCCACGGTTGACGCAGCCTTCCACCTCCCAGGTGCCGTCCTCCCGCTGCAAGCCATCAATAAAAAGCTGCCGTTCCCGTTCCAGCACATCGTGCTTTTTCTTGGACATAGCGCGGCGTACAATATCAGCCCGCCCCAGTGAGTAGCCTGCCAGTTCACGGAAAATCTCCATGACCTGCTCTTGGTAAATAATACAGCCAAAGGTAACGTGCAGGATCGGCCGCAACTTTTCATGCCTGTACTTAACGCCCCCAGGGTTGCGGTGGTTCTCCAGATACGTGGGGATGAACTGCATGGGCCCCGGCCGGTACAGGGAGATAATAGCCGTTAAATCCTCGATGCCCTGGGCCTGGGATTGCACCAGCAGACGGGTCATACCCGCTGATTCAAACTGGAACACCCCCACCGTATAGCCCTCTGCCAGCATGGCAAAGGTCGCGGCATCCTCATAGGAAATCGTTTCCATAGAGAAACCCGGCTCCCTGACGCGGATCAGCTTGCCGGCATTGTCGATCACCGAGAGGTTCCGCAGGCCCAAAAAGTCCATTTTCAACAGGCCCAGTTCCTCAATGGCCGTCATGGTGTACTGGGTAACCACCACATCATCGTTGCGGGCCAGGGGCACGTAGTCCAGCACTGGCCGGTCGGTAATGACCACCCCCGCTGCATGGGTGGAGGTGTGCCGGGGCATCCCCTCTACCTTAACAGCCATATCCACCAGCGTTTTCACCTGTAAATCGCTGTCGTAGCGCTCCCGGAAATCCCGAATCTGGCCCAACGCCTTTTCCAGGGTCATATCCTTTTCGTTGGGCACCAGCTTTGCCGCCTGGTCCACTTTGCCAAAGGGCAGCGCCATAGCCCGGCCCACATCCCGCAGGGCCTGCCGCGCCCCCATCGTACCAAAGGTAACAATTTGCGCCACATGGTCCGCGCCATATTTCTCTTGCACATAGTCGATAATCTCGTCCCGGCGCTCATCGCTGAAATCCACGTCAAAATCAGGCATACTGATCCGTTCCGGGTTTAGGAACCGTTCGAAAATCAGGTTGTACCGGATAGGGTCTACATTTGTGATACCCACACAGTAAGCCGCCAGGCTCCCTACACCAGAGCCCCGCCCTGGGCCCACGGGGATCTGCACGCTTTTGGCGTAGCGGATAAAATCCCATACAATCAGGTAGTAGTTTACATAACCCATGCTGGTGATCACACCCATCTCATATTCCAGCCGTTCCAGCAGTGCCTGTCCGGGGTTTGGCCCATATCGGGCCCGCAGGCCATCCCGGCAAAGCTTTTCAAAAAACTGCTGATTGGGTGTGCCGTCCGGGGTATCGAACCGGGGCAGCTTGGTTTTGCCAAATTCAAACTCCAGGTTACATTGTTGGGCGATCTTGACTGTGTTGTCGGCGGCCTCCTGTAATTCGGGGAAAAGTGCCCGCATCTCCTCCTCCGTCTTGAAATACAACTCGCCAGAGCCAAAATCCAGCCCGCCCCCCTCTTCCACGGTCTTGCCGGTCTGAATGCACATCAGCACCCGGTGCATTTCCACATCGGCGGCGGAGATGTAGTGGCAGTCATTTGTCACCACCAGAGGGATGCCTGTTTCTTTCGACAGCTTGATCAGGCTTGGGTTTACATAGTGTTCGTCATTTAAGCCGTGATCCTGTAATTCCAGATAGAAATTGCCCTCGCCAAATATCTCCTGATACCGTAAAGCCGCAGCCTTTGCACCGGCATAATCACCGCGCAGCAATGTACGGGGTATCTCGCCGGAAACACAGGCAGACAGGGCAATTAACCCCTCATGATACCGCTCCATCAGTTCAAAATCGATACGTGGACGGTTGTAAAAGCCCTCTACCCAGCCCATAGAAACCATAGCCGCCAGGTTTCGGTACCCCACCTCATTTTTGCACAGCAGTACCAAGTGCCGGTTTTCGCTATCCAGTTCGTGAACCTTGTCCAACCGGGTACGTTTGGCCACATAGACCTCACAGCCAATAATTGGCTTGATCCCACGTTTTTTTGCCGCCTTGTAAAACTCGATCGCGCCGTACATATTCCCGTGGTCGGTAATTGCCACGGCCTGATGCCCCAACTCCTTAGCCCTATCCATCAGCCGCTCTATACGGCAGGCCCCATCCAACAGGCTATATTCTGTATGCAAATGCAGATGCACAAACGCCATTATTTCGCCTCCCAGCAAGCATAATCCACCATCAGGCCATCGGTTACAGTATCCCGCCCAGGCCCTTTTCCTCCATCAGCCGTTCCCCCAGTTCCACCAGTTTTTGTAGCCGGTGGTTTACCCCGCTACGGCTGACTCCCAGCCTCTCCCCTAACTCCCGTAGGGTCAACTCCGGGTCATTCAGCCGTAAAAACGCCAACTCCTGCAAATGGTCCGGCAAGCTATTTAAACCCTGCCAGTCGCTGATGGCCGCAATGGCCGCAATTTGCCGTGCAGAAGCGGAATAGGTCTTATCCATATTCGCCGTTTCAAAATTGGTCTTACGGTTAATATTGTTGCGGGCCTCTTTGAACATCTTTACCTGCATCAACTCCATAGACGCCCCTGTGGCCCCTAAAAACGTCAGCAAGTCTTCGATCTGCCCGCTATCCTTTAGGTATACGCCGTAACCGCCCTGCCGCTGTACCACCGCCGGGTTGATGCCCAACGCCCCTACCTCGCCCAGCAACGTATAGAGATCCCCCGCCAGGTTTTTGTAGGGCGCCGCAAACTCCAGATGATAGGCTTTATTCGGGTCAGTGACACTGCCGCAGGCCAAAAAAGCCCCCCGGAGAAATGCCTCTTGGCAACAGTCATCCTCCAGCGCGCCCCGGTTGATACGCAAACTGGGTTCCCGTCCTGTGTGGCCAAATGCCGACAACAGCCGCAGCCGTTCCTGCTCCTCTGGCAGGCTAACCTTATAGGCAGGCTGTTTCCGGCGGCTTACCGCATACCGCAGTTGCGCAGAGGTTCCCGCACCCACTGCGGCCAATTCCAGCATCCGGCTGGCAACCGGGCGGCTTTCCGTCGTGAAGGAGTTTTCCTTTACGCAAAAGCATTTGGAGAACAGCCAAATCCCGTAACACTCTCCCCGCAAACAGCAAAGGCGTTTGCTTTCTATCTTACATAATTCCGCTTTGATCTGTCCGGTAAATGACATTTCCCTATCCCACATCCAGTTGTAAAGTTCTCAGCTTTCGCGCAACACGTAAGGCAGTCAGCTTGTCATAAGTGCTTTGATCTCCCCGGCCAGTTGCTGGTAGTCTATCCTGCCAACCTCCGTCACATCAACGGTTATCCTGGGGCCGCCAATATCAAAACCGGCCATACCCCGGCTGGTAAACCCCGCAACAAATTGTTCCAGGCTCATGGGTTGGTATAGGGCCTTGGCACCCTCTGGCTCAGGGTAACAGGTGTTGACTATATGCCCCCTATGCCGTTGCGGGGACTGGTCCCGGAGCAGGAACCGCTGGTAGATAATCTGGTAATCCCCTGTCAGCATGACGGTAATCGGCTGGGCCCTATGTTTTTCCAACAGCGCCCGCAGCCCTGGCACAGAGGCATTCTCAAAATTATTCTCTATAATAACGGAGCCACCCTGCCCCATTACCTGCCCTGCCGTATAGTACAGGATTTCCATCGCCCCCACACCCAACGCAACTTTCTCTGCCCGGCTGTGGAACCCCACTGTGTCATACAAGCGTTCCTTTATGTCATCTTTTGAAAACACCGGCAAGCCCAAAAGCCCGGAAAGTTTCCGGGCCATATGGCTTTTCCCTGCGGCCGGTAACCCGGCCAACAGAATCGCATACACAAAGCAAGCCCCCTAAAACCGTTGTATATCCCGATGGGTCACACTGGCTTTTATACCCTGATCCGTCAGGTAATCGCAGGTGTATTGGGCCAATGCCACCGAACGGTGGTGCCCGCCGGTACAACCCATTGCAACCACCAACTGGCTCTTACCTTCTTTGCCGTATAGGGGCAGCAGGTAGTCCAGCAACGCCGTATAGCGGGCCACAAAGCCCCTGGTTTCGTCGTTTTCCATCACATACGCCCGTACATCCGGGTCAAGGCCGGTTTTAGGGCGCAGTTCCTGGTCATAAAAGGGATTGGGCAGGCAGCGTACGTCCATCACCAGATCGGCCTCCATGGGAATGCCAAACTTAAACCCAAAGCTGATGCAGTGCACGGCCAAAGAATCGCTGGCGCTGGTTAAAAAGAGTTCCGCGATCCGCCCTTTCAATTGGGCGGGCGACAGGCTGGAGGTATCAATAACAAAGTCAGAGCCGCCGCGTACCGGGCGCAGCATTTCCCGTTCCAGCCGTACGGCCTGCTCTAACGAACCTCCCAGCCCGTCCGAGAGAGGGTGCTTGCGCCGGGTTTCCTTAAAGCGGCGGACCAGCATCCCGTCTACGGCATCTAAAAACAAAATCTTATAAGGTTTCCCCTCTGTTTTCAGGGTTTCCATCGCCCCAAAAAAGGACTTGAACAACTCGCCGCCCCTTGTATCCGTTACCACGGCAATACGTTCCATTTGGCTTTCTGACTTGACACATAGGTCATAAAAAATGGGGATCAACGCCGGTGGCAGATTATCCACACAAAAAAAGCCGATGTCCTCCATAGCGTGCATCGCCTGGGTTTTGCCTGCGCCTGAAAGCCCAGTTACCACTACAAATTCCAATTCCAGCCGCTCCTTTCCCTTTTACTGCTCCCCTGTCACCCGCACTTCCGGTTCCAACACGAAACCCGTTTCCCGCAACACAGTTTCCTGCACTACCTCCATTAAAGCCAGCACGTCCCGGCAGGTTGCCCCGCCGGTGTTTACAATAAAGCCTGTGTGCTTTTCGCTGACCTGCGCCCCGCCTACCCGGCGGCCACGCAGCCCGCACTGGTCGATAAGCGCTGCCGCATAGGCCCCCTGGGGCCGCTTAAAGGTACTGCCGGCACTGGGCATATCGTAGGGCTGTTTATCTTTGCGGCGGGCCATAAGTTCTTCCATTTTTTCGCCGATCATTTTCGGGTCGCCAGGCATCAGCCGCAATTCTGTAAAGGTTACAGCCTTGCCGGAACCGGAATACTTGCTGTGCCGGTAGGCAAATTCCAATGCCTCGCCCTGGTACGCTCCCGGCCCTTCCATCAGGTCATAATGGCTGGCCTTTACCACTACATCCTTCATTTCACCACCATAGGCGCCGGCGTTCATATATACGGCGCCACCGACTGAACCGGGTATTCCCCAGGCAAACTCCAACCCGCTAAGCCCCTGCTCCCTGGCATAGGTACAGGCTGTAGCCAACGTAGCCCCTGCGCCAGCCCGTAAGGTTATCCCATCCGCCAAAAGCTCCACGCGCTTAAAATCACCGGCCAGGCGAAGGGCTACACCGCGATAGCCGCCATCCCCCACCAAAAGGTTTGAACCTTTCCCTAACAGCAGCAGCGACAAGCTGTTATCCTTTACAGCTTGCAGTACACCTTCCAACTGACATACCGTTTCCACGGTTAATAGCCGGTCTACCGGCCCACCAATGCGAAACGTGGTGTATGGTGCAAGGGGCACACCAGTTTCGTTTTGGCAGCCAAGAACCGCTGCTACTCTATCCAGGGCAGTGTAGTCCAACTGAACCATTCCAGACCTCCTTCGAGTAAAGCATTTGCCTTTCCACTTTTCATTATTAATATCTATACGGCCCTCTATACGTAAAATATGGCCCCGGCGCAATCAAATATCCAAATCCATACGGACTTCTCGGTGATCCATATCGTCCAGGTCCATCCCCATGTTGGTAAGCAGTTCGTGGGCCGCATTGTAGCCCATCTCTTTCTGCCGGTTGTTCATAGCCGCCACCTCAATAATTACGGCTAGATTACGCCCTGGTTTTACGGGGATCGTAATGACCGGCAGGCGGATCCCTAATATTTCCGTAAATTCATTGTCAATGCCCATACGGTCATAGACCTTTGTGGCATCCCAGGTTTCCATCTTAATAGCCAACTCGATCTTCTGGCTGGGTTTAACCGCACCCGTGCCGAAAATGCGTTGGGCGTTGATGACCCCAATGCCGCGCAACTCAATAAAGTGACGGATATTGTCCGGCGCCTGCCCTACCAGGGAAATACTGGATACCCGGCGTATTTCCACCGCATCATCCGCAATCAGCCGGTGGCCACGCTTAATAAGTTCTATAGCTGCTTCCGACTTACCCACGCCGCTGTCCCCCACCAATAGGACTCCTTCGCCGTAAACTTCCATCAGCACACCGTGACGGGTAATACGGGGAGCCAGTTCCACATTCAGATAAGCCACCAGGCTGGCTAACGCGCTTGAAGTAGAATCCTGCGATAAAAGCAACGGTATCTCATACCGCTGCGCAGCCTCCAACATGGCGTCCCAGGGACGGATATTCCGGGCCAAAATAACCGCAACCGGATGCAAGGCAAAATACCGCTCAATGACTTCCGTCCGCTGTTCCGGGCCAAAACGATTCAGCAGGCCCATTTCTGCCCGGCCGATAATCGCGATACGGTTGGTGTCAAAGTATTCGTAAAAACCGTTGAGTTCCAGGCCGGGACGGATCACATCACGGGAACGTACCACAATCAGGCTAGGGTCCCGCGGTAAATGAAGGGCCTCCAGTTTTTGGTTTTCTATAATTTTTGACAACGGCAGGGTGTATTCGTCTACCATATTTTTTCCTCCTAAGGTTGAATTTGTAGGCCGCGCCCCATCTGTTGCGACATTCTGAGCAAACCCGTTTCTTACCATCAAATCGACTTAAAGCATCTGTACCATAGGGCATCGCCAGTCCGTCTAAAACCTATGGCCCTACGCAGTGTGCCTTTAATTAATAGTATACCATATCTTGGTCTTGATGGAAAGCCTCTCCTAGAAAAAACTTTGGAAACAAAAAATTTTAGAAAAATCGAAAAAACTCTTGCTTTTTTCGAAGAGATATAGTATAATAACAAAGCAGTCAAGAGTTATGGCTGTTTAAACATCATATCGCGGGGTGGAGCAGCTCGGTAGCTCGTCGGGCTCATAACCCGAAGGTCGCAGGTTCAAATCCTGCCCCCGCAACCAAATTTCTCCGGAAACTCAAGGGTTTCCGGGGATTCTCTTTTATATTTTCCTTAGTTTCCCTTGTCTGACCCATTCGCTGACCCATACGGGGAAACGACCGGGTACTTCTAAACGCTGCCGGATAGCAAACTATCCATCGTCCGGGCCGCTTCTTTCTGTGCGGCGGTGGTGACGTGGGCGTAGGTGTCCAGGGTAAACCCTGCGCTGTAGTGGCCCAGCATACCCGACACCGTCTTGATGTCTACACCGTTTTGGAGTGCCAGGGTCGAAAATGTGTGACGAAGGTCGTGAAAGCGCAATGGCGGCAATCCAGCTCTATCCAATACCCGATGCAGCATATGCAGGACGCTGTCGGGCGAAATCGGGCCGCCGTTGGGCGAGGGGAACACATAATCGCTCGATACCTTGCTCTGCTGTTCCCTGAGAATTTCTATCGCATCTGCCCCTATGGACAGCGTGCGGTAGGAATTCTTTGTTTTTAGCGGGGCCTCTACCACTTCCCCATCGATCCTGGCTACCTGCCGTTTCACATGGATAACACCTACGTCCAAATCGATGTCGTCCCACTTCAGGCCCAGCAGTTCGCCTCGGCGCAAGCCTGTCGCTAACTCCAGGTAGTACATCTCGAACACACCGCTGTTCTTGGCCTCTCGGAAGAATGCGGCCAACTGGTCAGCGGTTAGCGTTTTCATCTCTTGGTGCTCCACCTTTGGTAGGGCACAACCGTCAGTAGGATTGGTGGTTATGAGCTTCTGGCTTTTGGCTAACTCCATTGCTGACGAAATCACCTGATTGATATTGCGTACTGTTTTGGCACTCAGTCCCTTGGGCTGCTGTTGAGATTCTATACGCTCCACCCTGCCGCTGGTCAGCAGCTTCTTGTAGAGGGCTTGGACTTCCAGCGTTGTCAGCTTGCCAAGAGGTATCTTGCCGATGCTTGGCTTGATGTGATTTTCAATATAACCTTTGTAGGTTTTGTGCGATGAAGGGCGCACTTTGATTTTGGCGTAGTTCTCAAACCATACGTCCATCCACCGCCCTACCGTGTACTGACCGGCTTTGACCACGTCCAAACCTTTGCTATCCTCGATGGCCCGGGCCAGCTTTTCCTTGACCTCAGCCTGGGTTTTTCCAAGCACGTTTTTGATGATGCGCTTACCGGTGGCGGGGTCGTAGCCTGCCGTGTAACGTCCTTCCCAGCGACCATCCTTGCGCTTGCGTATGTTTCCCTCACCGTTTGCTCTCTTTTTTGCCATATCTTGGCCCCCTTTCTTGACACCAACATTACCACATAATCCCCGCCAATGTCCACTGACATTTTTCTTACTTTTTCTGGTTTCGTCCAAAACCCTTTTCTTTGTTTATGCAACGCAAATTTTGAGGGCCTACATCCTCATTGAATAACTTTCATCATCTATATCCTGCCGGACGCTACGCTCCGTTTTCAGCCCATGCGCCTCCTTCTTCTGCTCGATTTTACTTCTGAGTTTACTGTCAATCTGAGTGTTCAGCCGGGCAATTTTCTTATCATAACTCTTGGAGATTATCTTGCACAGCGCGCCGACCACCGACTTCATCGCTGACCCTACATCATAATTTTGCGTAGGCTCAGCATCCATAATCCTCATAGCCAGCGCCGCACTTCTAACAATTACGTTCTTAATGCTGCGGAACTCAGGGTTATCTTCCAGAGGAATATCGGGCTTTTTCTTTTCATGATAGAGTGATAATTTCTCTCGGTTGAACTTATTCCACTCTGAGTTCAGCCTTGCTACGCTCTCGTCTTTTGCCAGCTCCACCACAATTTTGTTGACGGTATCCTTTACATCTTTCGGCAGATAACCATACTGCTTGCGCCCTTTGCAGGTCTTAAGCTGTGAAACCAGTTTCAAAAACAGCATTTCTATTTTGGAAGTAGGGGTATAAGAATCACGGATTTTAGCAATCAGCTTTTCAATTTCTTCTCGGCTCTCCTTCTTCAGCCGGTCACGAAGGCCTGTTTCCATCGTGAACAGCTTGTATTGCTCCATGTGAAAGATGTCATTACCTAGCGTACTCCGCAGTTCATCGATCCCTTTTTTCGTCAGCCAGCCCTGCTTTGCGTCCTTGGAATAGACCAGCAAGCGCATATGAGGGTGGTGTGCGGTGCTGTGAAATGCACCGTACCACTCCAGATT